>CANFUB010000211.1 GCA_947450015.1 Bacteroidota bacterium
AAAATCGATCTAGTTTTTCAGAATATAAAATGTAAACGTAAAACATGTAGTCATAAAAAAAGCCGACCCTTGAAGTCAGCTTTTTGTACCCAGAGCGGGACTTGAACCCGCACAGCCGTGAAGCCACAGGATTTTAAGTCCTGCGTGTCTACCGATTCCACCATCTGGGCAACTACCTTTGAAAATTAAAAAAGCCCAAAATGGGCTTTTCACCTTTTCATAAATGAGCGAGAAACGAGGTTCGAACTCGCGACCTCAACCTTGGCAAGGTTGCGCTCTACCAACTGAGCTATTCTCGCATTTTTTTCAGAACTTTGTACCCTTACGGGGGTGCAAATATAGAAATAAATTTATTTTCCCTTCAAAAAAAATTAAAAAAAATTAAAAAATGTCATTTTATCCATCCTATTGGGAGCGTTCAATTTTACTGAAGACCTTTGATTTCATTGTACTTGGCGCTGGAATTATAGGCAAACAAATTGCCATAAAAATAAAAGAAAAATATCCCTCAGCGCGCATTGCATTGGTAGATAAGTATCCTTTACCCCTTGGTGCAAGCACTAGAAATGCCGGTTTTGCATGCTTTGGCAGTGTGAGTGAAATATTGGATGATTTAAATTATTCTTCTAAGTCAGATGTTATAAGTTTAGTTGATAAAAGACGAAGGGGAATTCAAAAACTAGTAGACGAATTTGGAACTGATTCAATTGGATATAGACCAACAGGTAGTTATGAAATATTTGATGTAAACCAGTCAGTGGATTTAAAACTTGCCTTAGATAATTTAGATTTTATAAATTCTGAACTTGAAATCATCACCGGGTTTAAAAATATATTTGAAATCCAACATAACAATAATTTCAAAATGAATAGTCTTTCCACACGCTTATTTAATCGGTTTGAAGGCATGTTGAATTCAGGTATGTTAAATGAAGCAATTTCTAATAAAGCCCACGGTCTTGGTATCATTCCATTTTATGGTTATGATGTAAAATCTATTGAGCGCAAAGACAATGGATATAATTTAATTAATGAAAACAATATGCAATTAAGTTGTAATCAACTAATAGTTGCCAATAATGCTTTTGCTAGTCAATTATTTCCAAAACTTGATGTAGTGCCAGCCAGAGGTCAAATTATTATAACTAAACCAATTAAAAATCTACCATTTGATGGCATTTTTCACGCTGATAAGGGTTATATTTACTTTAGAAATGTTGATGAAAGAGTATTAATAGGTGGCGGTAGAAATCATTTTAGGAATGAAGAAACCACTTTTAATTTTGAAGGCAGTATTGGCGTAAAAGATTTTCTTATCGATTATTTAAGAAATGTGATTCTTCCAAATCAAGACTTCGAAATTGATATGCATTGGAGTGGAATAATGGCCATGGGAAAGGTTAAACTGCCAATAGTAAAACGAGAAAATGAAAATTTGCTACTGTGTGTTAGAATGAGTGGAATGGGGGTAGCACTTGGACCAATTCTTAGCGATGAAATAGCAGCTTTGGTTTAAGAAATTTGCCCTAAAATTTCGTCCACTAATTTTCGATCATTACTCAATCGAGGTACTTTATTCTGTCCACCTAATTTACCTTTGTTTTTGAGCCAATTGTAGAATGTTTGGTTTGGTAAGGCGGTAATTGTGGGTAGTTTTAATGCAATATCTTTGTGCCGTTTAGCTTCATAATCACTGTTAATTTCCTTAAGTTTATTATCAAGCGCTATTGTAAATTCATTTATGCTATGAGGTGCTTGCTCGAACTCAATTAACCATTGGTGCCCAGCATCCTTATCGCTGTTTAGAAAAATTGGTGCTGCTGTATATTCTCTAACCTTGCTATCTGTAACATGGCAGGCATGTGCAATCGCTTTTTCAGCATTTTCAATTACAACCTCTTCACCGAAAGCATTCATAAACAATTTAGTTCTACCACTGATTGTAAACTTGTATGGATTTACAGATGTAAACCTGATGGTATCCCCTAATTGATAGCGCCAAAGACCGCTATTATTGCTAATAATTACTGCATAATTCTCTCCAATTTCAACCTCTGATAATAGGTGTGTTTCTGGATTGTCTGTGGTTAGGCTATTTACTTTTATAAATTCATAAAATATGCCATAGTCTGGCATCAAGAGTAATGAATTGCTACTTAAATCATTTTGTAAACCAAAGAATCCTTCGCTTGCATTATAGGTTTCTAAATAATTCATTTTTGAACCTTTAATTAGTTGCTTAAATGGTTTACGGTAAGGATCAAAACTTACGCCTCCATGGATGTATAATTCAAGATTTGGCCATAATTCATGGATATTCGTAATGCCTTTCATGGCCATAAGTTTTTCCAAAAGCACAAGCGTCCAAGTTGGCACACCAGATATGTTTGTTACATTTTCATTGATGGTTTGATTGGCCATTTTTTCAAGCTTTTCCTCCCAATCATCCATTAAGGCAATTGATTTATCCGGTGTTTTTAATAAATTTACCCAAGTCGGTAGGTTATTCATTAACACTGCACTTAAATCGCCATAAAAAGAATTTTCATTAAAGGAATTAATTTTATGACTCCCTCCTATTAGCAATCCCTTGCCATCAAAAATTTGTGTTTCTGGCACATTGGCGCAATAAAATGTAAGTATATCTCTACCACCTTGAAAATGGCACTCTTCTAGCGTTTCGAAACTAACAGGAATAAATTTACTTTTATCATTCGTTGTTCCACTACTTTTTGCAAACCACATGATTTCGCCAGGCCACAATACATTTTCCTCACCCTTCATTACCCTATCAATAAATGGTTTTAATGTTTCATAATCTTGCATTGGAACACGATTCCTAAAATCATTATACGTTTTTATTGATTTAAAATCATAGGTTCTTCCCCATTCGGTATGCTTTGCATCATTAATCAAACGGTTGAGTACTTTTTGTTGCGTATCGCCCGCATTTTCTACTGCATGTTCAATCATTGACATGCGTTTGCGAAAATACCAACTCATTATGGTGCTAATAACTGCCAAGAGATAATTTTTTAATCGTTAGTGAAAAATTGCTGTTTATTGTTTTAACGGTAATCAAAAGCTGCTGAAATTGTTAAACACCTCGCCTAAGGTTTTAATTACTAATTATAATCGTTCTTCAATATTGCAAAAAAAAATCAGAAAATTCAAGTAATACTTTTAATTATTACTTTCGTTCCTATGAATCTTCAAAAAATTTGTGCTGAATTGAATGGAATCGTTATCTCTACAGGCGACTATATTATCGAACAAAGAAAGGCTTTTTCGAAGGATACCGTTGAAATAAAAGCACTGAATCAATTGGTAAGTTATGTTGATATTAATGCCGAAAAACAGTTGGTAGAAAAACTTTCACTTTTGCTTCCTGAGGCTGGTTTCATTACAGAAGAAAACACTTCTGATAAAGGAAGTAAAGCCTATAATTGGATCATTGATCCATTAGATGGCACCACGAATTTTATACATGATTTGCCTGTGTATAGTGTAAGTGTTGCATTAGCAAAAGGTGAGGAAATTTTAGTTGGGGTAGTTTATGAATTAGGGAGAAAGGAACTTTTTACTGCTTGGAAAGATGGTGGTGCTTGGTTGAATGGACAACCAATTCGTGTTTCGGGAGAAAACGCTTTGTCCAAATCTTTAATTGCAACTGGCTTTCCATATTATGATTTTCAACAAATGGAAGCCTATATCAATGTGTTAAAACAACTATTAAAAAGTACGCATGGTTTGCGAAGAATGGGCTCTGCAGCCGTTGATATGGCTTATGTGGCATGTGGCCGATTTGAAGGGTTTTTTGAATACGGTTTACATGCTTGGGATATTGCTGCTGGTATTCTTTTAGTTAAAGAAGCAGGCGGGCAGGTAGTTGATTTTAAAGGAGAAGATGATTATTTGTTTGGAGAAACAATCATTTCTGGCAATGCTGATATTCACCAAGACTTATTAAAGTTGATTAAAAGTGAGTTTTAATTAATTTCTAAGCTTATTTTTGTAGCCTTATTATGGAACCAACAGATAAATATGCTGAACGCGGTGTGTCTTCTCAAAAAGAGGATGTACATAAAGCCATTGCTAATATTGACAAGGGATTATTCCCACAAGCTTTCTGTAAGGTTATACCAGATGTTTTGGGAAATGATGCGGATTATTGTAATGTAATTCATGCTGATGGTGCTGGCACTAAAAGCAGTTTAGCATATATTTATTGGAAAGAAACTGGCGATATTTCAGTTTGGCGCGGTATTGCTCAAGACGCCATTGTTATGAACATAGATGATTTATTGTGTGCTGGTATCACCGATAATTTTTTATTGTCGAGTACTATTGGTAGAAATAAAAAACGCATTCCAGGTGAGGTAATTGCAGAAATCATCAATGGAACTGAAGCATTTATTGCCGACTTAAAGCAATATGGTGTTAATATTATTAGTGGTGGTGGCGAAACTGCAGATGTAGGCGATTTAGTTAAAACTATTATTGTAGATAGTACAGTAACAGCAAGGGCTAAAAGAAGTGAAATAATTTCCAACCATAGGATTCAAGCAGGTGATGTAATTGTTGGTTTGGCAAGTGATGGGCAAGCCACTTATGAAAATCAATACAATGGAGGCATGGGAAGCAATGGCTTAACGAGTGCTAGACACGATGTTTTCGGCAGTATTTATAGAGAAAAATACCCTGAGAGTTATGATGAACAACTAAAACCTGAATTGGCTTATGCAGGGCAATTAAAATTAACTGATAAAATAGATGGTATTCCTTTAAATGCAGGACAAATGGTATTGTCACCAACAAGAACATATGCGCCAGTCATTAAAGCTATTTTTGACGCTGTTAAACCTGAAATACATGGCATGATTCATTGCACTGGAGGCGGTCAAACAAAAGTATTGCACTTTGTGAAACAACCTTTACACATTATCAAAGACCAACTGTTTGAAACACCTGTTCTGTTTAAAACGATACAAGCTCAGAGCGGAACTTCTTGGCAAGAAATGTATAAAGTGTTTAATATGGGCCA
>CANFUB010000212.1 GCA_947450015.1 Bacteroidota bacterium
TCTGCAATTGATTTTGCATGGTCTTTTTCACTCACGAGTTTTTTAGCTTTAATATGGTTCGCATTGATGACTGCATTATAACTCAATGGCATGTTGCCAAACATATTGAAACCATTCATCTTGCTCATCTCACGCATTCTTCTGTCATACTCGCTCTCTGTAATGGTAATCAAGGCATCTTCAGGATTCAAATTTTCTGTTGTGAATTTTAAATCGGCTTGTTGATTGGCACTTTCAAATAAAGCAACCAGATCTTTGCATTCCTCTTCATTTAATAAAGCAATGTTGGTTGATTCTTGCGGAATCAAACGATCTACCGCTTCGGCATCTACGCGTTTACATTGCACTTTTTCATTGTGCTGCTCAATATAACCTGTAAAGTGACTGTCGAGCGGACCTTCCAATTTAATGACCTTATAACCTTTGTTGGTAGCGGCTTTTATATAACTGTACTCATCGTTAGAATGGTTGGTATACAATACAACCGTGTTGCCATCTTTGTCGGTTTGATTCGGTTTTATTTCAGTGATAAAATCAGCGATGGTGCTGTAAGTATTATCAGTTGTTTCTAGTAAACAAAAGTCTTTGGCTTTCTCTGCAAATTTTTCATCACTTAGCATACCATACTTTACAAACAAATCGATATTCGGCCATTTGGTTTCAAAATCGGCTCTGTCCGCTTTGAACAATTCATTCAATTTATCGGCTACTTTTTTAGTGATGTGCGATGTAATTTTTTTAACATTGCCATCGCTTTGTAAGCTACTTCTTGATACGTTTAAAGGAATATCTGGAGAGTCGATAACACCATGCAATAGCATTAAGAACTCGGGTAAAATATCTTTTACATTATCTGTAACAAACACTTGATTGCTATACAACTGCACCTTGTGTTTATCGGCCTCTATCGCGCTATCAACTTTAGGGAAGTATAAAATACCTGTTAAGTTAAATGGATAGTCGACATTAATGTGAATCCAAAACAAAGGGGCTTGAGAAAACGGATACAGTGTTTGGTAAAAATTAATATAGTCTTCGTCTTTTAAATCTGCTGGTTTGTTCAACCACAAAGGTTTTACTTCATTGATAATTTTACCATCAAATTCAATGGGCACTGGTAAGAATTTACAGTACTTGGTAAGCAATTGAGAGATTTTAAACTTTTCTGCAAACTCAATGCTGTCTTCTGCTAAGTGCAAAATAATATCGGTACCGCGTTCGGTTTTGGTGCCTTTGCCAATGGTGAATTGTGTGCTACCATCGCAGGTCCAGTGGGCCGACTCGGCACCTTCTTTATAAGAAAGGGTATTAATTTCAACATTCGATGCTACCATGAAAGCAGAATAAAATCCTAAACCAAAATGACCAATCACATTGGCATCGGCTTTGTCTTTGTATAGTTTTACAAATTCTTCGGCTCCAGAAAAGGCCAATTGGTTAATGTATTTTTCAATTTCCTCTTCTGTCATACCAATGCCATTGTCGCTAATGGTAAGGGTTTTGGCTGCTTCATCGAGGGTAATCGCAATTTTAAATTCGCCTGTTTCGCCTTTGAATTCACCAACACTTGCCAAGGTTTTTAATTTGTTGCAAGCATCTGTAGCGTTCGATACCAGCTCTCTTAAAAATATTTCATGATCGCTGTAAAGAAATTTCTTGATGATAGGAAAAATGTTTTCGGTATTGACTGATATACTGCCTGTTTTACTCATATTAAATTGATTCGATTAAGTATTTGTTTAATTTCAAAAATTAATCCAATTAAATAATTCAGTAATTTTGGCATATTTGCAGACAAAAATGTTTTTTATTCTGTCAAAAATATTGTTATTCTTAATCAAGCCACTGGTATGGGTTGTGTTTGTGCTGTTGGGGGCCATTTTTACAAAAGATGAATTCAAGCGAAAAAGAAGATTGATTATTGCCACCGTCATTCTATTTATTTTTTCAAATGGTTTTTTGGTGAATGAAGCTTTAAAATCATATGAGAGTAAAGGCACCAAAGATTTAGATTCTGTTTACGCAGTTGGCGTGGTATTAGGGGGATTCTCTACCCGCGATTTGAATACTGGAAAAACAGGCTTTTTCGAATCAAGTGATCGTTTTTTACAAGCCCTTAAATTGTACCACGAAGGCAAAATTAAAAAGATCTTAATCAGCAGTGGAAGTGCCAGTGTGATGAATCAATCTGTTAAAGAAGCCGATGCTGTACATGATTATTTAATTTCGATTCATGTGCCAGATTCTGCCATCATCGTTGAGAATCAAAGTCGCAACACATTAGAGAATGCCAAATACAGTTTGGCCATATTAGATTCCCTAAATATTAAAACAGGCATTTTGGTGATCAGCAGTGCATGGCATTTACCGCGGGCTAAACTGTGCTTTAAGCAAAGGGGAGGAGGCATTGATTTTTACGCCACACATTTTTTTAGCAAACCCATACGCGATTATTCGCCCGATAATTTATTGGTACCATCTGCCGAAGCCTTGGCCAAGTCGGAGTATCTCTTAAAGGAATGGGTGGGTTATGCGGTGTATTGGTTAAAAGCTTAACCTAAGGATATTTCTTCTTCACATATTTAACCAAAATATGCATGTCGCGTTTCCATTTGTTAAAATGGTTGAAAGAATTGAACATGTAATCAATCATTTCAATCTCATTTTTAGGAGCGCGTTTATTTTTTTCAATAAATTTTGTTTCGATATTGTCGATGTACATTTTAAAATCGAGCATGCACTCAAACCAATTCCTAAACACAGCATAATTAGTATTTGTTGAGGAGATGGCGTAGGTTCTTCTGTTTTTAGGAAAACGCATACCGCAGAGGTTATAATGATTGGTTGAAAGCCAACTGTAGTGACCAGTATTACCGCTTTCTTCAATTTTAATGGCTAAAAATAAATGGTGCCACTTGCCCATGTATTTTTTGGCGACCTTGTGCAGCACAGCAACGTCGGGCACTGTTTTTAAGTCGAGTCCCCTCAATACATCTGTAGTGTCGGTTTTGGCTACAAGCGAGTCACCATGGTTGTTGGCCGAGGCTACACTTATGCTTGCGAGTATCAACCATATGATAAAAAACTGCTTTAACTGCAAAATAGGAAATCAAATTTAATGTTAATGCTTGTATGGTTTTCCACAAATTGTTATGTGAAGTTAATTTTTATTGTTTTATGAGGTTTAAATATCAACTATATTTGAATCTTCAATTTATATATGTTGTTTAAAAGATTATTTCTTGCAAGTTTATTAACATCTGTCTTGTCGATAGTTCAATTAAGTGGACAGAGTTTTGTTGTTTCAGGCTTTGTTGTGAATAAAACCACAGGCGAAGTAATGGTTGGTGCCTATGTTTTTTGTCCCCAAACGGGTGTCGGAAGTGTTACCAATAATTCTGGCTATTATGCATTAAGCATACCCTATGGGACTAAAAATGTCATGTTCTTAGCAGATGGATTTGCTGCTAAAATTGATACAACGGCCATTAATAGAAACAAACAATTGGATGTGGAATTAAGACCATTGGATGAATATGAAATGCAAACCAATCCTTTCAAAAACACCCCTAAAGCGCAAGTAGAACCTGATGTTACCGACGAAACAGAGGATACTTCGCAAGAGGTGAAAGTGAAAAAAGCTGTTATAAAAAATACAAAGGCAGTTGATGAAATAATAAAAATTGCCTTGAGTAGAAATATTAAAATTATTGATAGGATAGAAAATGGGATAGTAGAAATTCCAGGATTACAAATTAGTAATATGCCAAGTTTGGTAGGCGAGGTAGATGTGATTCGCGGATTAAAATTTTTGCCAGGTGCTATGCCAGGTACTGAATTAACCAATGGTTTATATGTGAGAGGTGGCGGTCAAGATCAGAATTTGGTATTGGTCGATGGAACACCCATTTATAACATGAGTCACTTGTTTGGATTTTATTCAGTTTTTAATTCGGATGGTATCAATAGCATTAACCTTACCAAAAGTGGTTTCTCTGCTAAGAATGGTGGTAGGTTATCTGCAATCACAGATATTACCATGAAGGAAGGTGGCGGTAGATATGCCTCAGGGGTTGTCTCACAAAGTTTATTGGCCTACCGATTAGAATTGAATGGTCCATTATCAAAAGATGGTAGAACGACTTTTGCATTTGCTGGTCGTCGTTCTTATTTCGATTTATTTACACGTTTAGGTAGCAGCGACTCTAATAAGTTTTGGTATACGCTCTATGATTTCAATTTGAAAGTTTGTCACCGAATAAGTACTAAAAGTAAATTAATCTTTAGCATATTTAATTGTAGAGATCGCTTGTATAACATGCGTACAGACAATACAGTTGGACAAGGAATTAGCAGTAGACAAAGTCGCAGTTCAGATTTACAATGGGGCAATTTCATGGGTTCTGTACGTTTAAATAAAGTCATTAATCAAACTTTGTTTGCTTCGTTTAGCAGCAGTTTCTCGCAGTACCGCAACAATTATATTATCAAAGAATCAACTGAAATTGATACGAGCACAGGATCTGCAAAATCGAATTATGACTTGAATTACTATAATTTTATTCGAGATTTTACAACCAAGGCCGATTTTGACTACAATGCCAATAAGATGAATACCATTCATTTTGGCGCCTCGGTTTCAATTAAAGGTTTTGTACCAGGCACCTATCACCTTAAATATGCTGTCAATAATATTACGCAAATTGATACCAATTTAGGAGAAAAAAGAGTACTAGTAGGTAATGAATATGCAGCTTATATTGAAGATGAAATGCGACTTAACAACAACATGAAATTGGCATTCGGTGCTAGGTTTGTTAATTACAATTATCAAAAAACAAATTATTTTTTTGTTGAACCACGTGTTTCATTCAATGCAAAAATCAATAACAAGTACGCTGTGAAAGCCAGCTATACTTTAATGAATCAAAACCTTCATTCTTTAGAAAATAATTTCTCTTCATACATTACCGACCGTTGGGTGCCCGCTACCAAGGCTGTTCAACCACA
>CANFUB010000213.1 GCA_947450015.1 Bacteroidota bacterium
ATCTTTTAAGGTTTGAGAAAAGGCATTAAGGCTAAGAATTGTCGTTAAAAGTAGAAAGTATTTTTTCATTTCATGGTTAATTAAGTATAACAAAAGTATACCAATAAACTTTTAAAATGTAGAATTTCGAGAATTAATTTTCAGAAAATTAATTTTTTTTAACCCAAATGACTGTCAAATAGCCTTCAAAATTAAAAACTTTGTCAAGGGCCTTAAAGCAATTATTTACCAAAGGAGAATAGTTATTCCAATTGAAAATACTGGCCTTACTTAAAACAGTTCTTTGTAAACCATTGATACCACTCGCTTGTAATTCTTTTTTAAGGTTGTACATTTTATTTTCGGGTGGAAAAATCCATTTTTTAGTAATGGTTCTCACCAAATAAGCAAATCGATAGGGCAATGAATAATGATTAGGAAAAGCAATTACCATGGTTCCCCCCTTTTTTAGCACTCGCCAATATTCTTTGATAGCACGCGCTCTATCATCAAAATCAAAGTGTTCAATTACACCGGCATTGAATACCAAATCAAAACTTTCATTTTCAAATGGCATGGCAAACATATCGGCTACACAGTATTTAAAATTAGGATAGGTAGTTGCATAAGCCTCTTGATCTAATTTAATGATGTCGTCATTTAAATCTAATAAGGTAACTTCTATTGATTTGTCTAACATAGCACTTGAAGTACCTGCTTCACAGCCAACTTCAATAGCAGTTTTATAGCCATTTTCAGTAATTAATTGACTTAACATTGCATTTAACTCAATTTGAAATTGTGCAGGATTTTGAATTCTCTTAAATAAATCCTCAGGCTTTAAGCCCATGGTATGTTTTTTCCAAATTTCTTCTTGTTCCATTAAATCAGTTTTTCTAAAATTTCAAATATGCGTTGTGAAGTCAATCCATCGCCATAAGGATTAACAGCATTTGCCATTGCTTTGTATTTATTTTCATCAGTCAATAATAAATTGACTTCATGAATAATTGTTGCTTTGTTATTGCCAACCAACTTGGCGGTACCTGCCTCTATACCTTCAACACGTTCGGTTACTTCTCTTAAAACAAGCACTGGTTTACCAAAGGTTGGTGCCTCTTCTTGCAAGCCTCCAGAATCTGTTAATACAATATTGACCCTCGTTAACAACCATACTAAATATGGATAATCTAAAGGGGCAATTAGGTGTACATTTTTAATATCTGACAATTGTTTTTCGGCTTCAATTTTAACATTCGGATTAGGGTGAACAGGGTATATGAACGCTACATTTGGGTGCGTTAATGCCAATTCGCGAATGGCGCCAAAAATATTTAGTATGCCTTCTCCAAAACTTTCTCTTCTGTGACACGTAACTAGAATAATTTTTTTGCTAAAATCGATTTCCGAAAAGAATGATTGATAGACTTCATCCTCATTGTTTACTTTGTCCTTTGCGATAATGAGTGCATCGATAACGGTATTACCCACTTGGTAAACATTTTTGGCAATGCCTTCTTTTTCAAGATTTGTAGAAGCCAAGGCTGTAGGCGTAAAATGGAAATCGCTCAACTTTGAAGTAAGCTCTCGATTAATCTCTTCAGGGAATGGAGAATATTTATTGCCGCTTCTCAAACCAGCTTCGATATGTACCACCTTGGTTTGATTGTAAAATGCACAAAGTGCACCAGCAAAAACAGTTGTTGTATCGCCTTGAACAAAAACACAATCTGGTTTTACTTCATTAATAACTGGGGTAAGGGCCGTAATAATATTCGCGGTTAATTCGCTCAATGTTTGGTTAGGCTTCATTAAGTTCAAATCAAAATCCGGCTGAATTGAAAAAAAACTTAAAACTTGATCGAGCAATTGGCGATGCTGCGCAGAAACACAAACAAATGTGGAGGCAGGATAATGCTTTTTATATTTAAGAATTAAGGGCGCTAGTTTTATAGCCTCTGGTCGCGTTCCAAATATGAATAGGGTTTTCAATACTTGCAATATTAACTCAAATTTTTAATTTGCTCGCACATTCCCCCTAAGGTTTCTTTAAAGTATAGCTGCTCTTTTAGTTTCAAAACCTTTTCTCTTTGAATGGCTAATTCATCTATGGTTAAATGTTTGAGATAATCTTGCATGGCTTCAATTTCGGTGAAATGGAAGGCTTTTCCAATGCCATTCTGATTTATAAAATCCATGGCATCACTATTGGGCAAGGCCCCTAATATAGGAAGACCAAGGTTGATATATTCGAAAATTTTGGAAGGGAAACAAGCGGCTAAATAATTGTTGGTAAGGCTCACAAATCCAATGTCAATTTTTTCTTTGGCGAATTTTAAAAATGCTTTATGATCGAGCGAACCTAAAAACTCTTTTTCATTTATGAATGGTTTAATGGGTTCATAATTTTGATAGTAACCCAAAAACAACGTGTTATAATTGGTAATATTATGCGCTACTTTATGTAAAATTTCGGGCGACTGGTGTACATTAAAAGAACCAGCATAGGCAATATTAAGGGGGTATTGAAAGGTTTTTGAATCGGTTGCTTGTGGGTCGTTATAGCCAAAATAAAAATTATGTATCCTATTACTTATGAAAGGATATTTTTTTATTAATGCGGCTTTAAAAGTATTGGAAGAAGTAAATATTAAATCGGCCACGGCTAATATGTTTTTTTCAAAATGATCTTTCTTGAAAATATATTGTTTGTTTACCACCAGGCCATTAAAGGTAGTGTAATTAATAGGGTCGTGATAGCTTAGAATTAATTTACAACCATTGCTTTCTTTCAATTTTTTTCCAACTAAAAAAGTATCTAAAGAACCACCTGTAACAGACATGATATAATCTGCTACTGTAACGCGTGTTCTTAAGTATTTGTGAATGGCCAAAACCCAAGGATAAAAGGCATCGCCAATGACACCAATTTTTTCTAACCCACTCCAAAATTTTTTATAACGTTTGAAACCAATATAAACGATATCATTTTCTTCATATGTTGGTCCATCTGGATTAGGTACTACTACTTTTACATTATAACCGCATGACCTAAGTACATCAACTTGTGCCTGCCTTGCTAATGCACCGCCACCACTCGAAGTACCAACATTTGTAAAGGAACGTGTTATAAAATAAATGGTGCTCATTCTAATTCAATTTTAATTTTCGTTTTAAAAACTGTTTGAGTGGTTCAATATAATTTCCAAAGTAGATGAAAAGTAATCCAACGATAGTAACAATGCCGATTTTTAAAACCAGGGTTTGAATAAAGTGGGTATCAACGTTTAGATAGCCATAAAATAGGGCAACACCCAAAAAGTATATAAGTAGAAATGGCCAATAACGGATTAAGCCAAATTTAATGTGCTCGAGTTTGCGTGCAAAATAAAATTCTAAACCTACCATGATGAGTGTACCAATAATTTGCGAAACAATGGCAATTTTAGGCCCATAGAGCGGCAATAATACAATATTGCATATGAACATGCAGATAGCTCCTGCAATAACCGCATAAGTGATGTAAATATTTTTCTTGTGAAAACTGATAACTGTCGTGAAAAGTCGATGATAGATGCCAAACATGTAGGTGATGCAAAGCGGAGCAATAAACAAGTAAGCACTTTTATAAGCTTGTGCGTTGGCTGTGAAAACAATCACCAATTCTTTAGAAAAATAGACGATTAATAAATGGATAAAAAGAATAACCACCGTAAACATTAACATTAGTTCTCTTATTTTTTGATGGGTGCGCAATCTATCGTTGATTAAGCCACTCATCACCACAGGATTTAACACTTGGGTAATGGCATCGATGGCATAATACATTAATAACGCAACACTCGTAGCCAAGCCGAATAAACCTGCAACAGACTGACCAGGAAAATATCTTTGTATGAGTAATAACGAACTTTGTGTATTCACCCATGCTGATAAACTCACTGGTAATAGGGGCAGCGAGAATAACAAAGCAGTTTTAATGTAGGCTTTATCAAATTTTAATTGTAGAATATTATTTCTTACGAAATACACCACCACCATTAACATTAGTATGAGTGCAATAATACTATCGCCAATCAATCGACCTTGCACACCACTATTGAGGCTCACAACGAAGTAGATTGAAAAACCTACACCAATAAGGGTGGAACTAATTTGAAATAGAGTGGTTTTATAGGATTCAAGACTCTGATTAAAAAAGGCAATGCCCAACATGCCCAGTTGGAAAAAGATAGGCGGAAAAACGGCCAAGGCAATAGAAAGGGGATTGTAATCTTGATGGTAATGCCTAAAACCAAAAAATAGAAGTACACAGGCCATAGAACCGAAAAACAGTACAAACCAAAAAGTACTCGAAAACATTGAGGCGAGCTTCTGATGGTCTTTTTTGTACTCGTGAAAAAAACGAATGAAAGCGCCATCAAGACCTAATGAAATGATAAGTGGAATAAAGGCTTTCAGTGAGTTAATACTGTTGTAAATTCCCATTTCAGAAGGCGACATGTAATGGGTAAAAATGGGCAATGTAAAGGCATTAATGCCTTTCACTAAAAGACTCGCCAACACATACCATTTACCTACTTTAAAAATAGATTTCGCCCAACTGCCACTATGAATCTCTGTATTACTCAATTAAGTGAAATATTGTTTTTTTTATAAAACTCAATCAACGAATTTCGGTATAAATTAGCAAAAGCTTCGCGTTTTTCGGTCGTAAATTCATTGGCTTTCTGCTGATCTTTCAAATACTCTTTTTTTATTTTAGGAATGAATAGGAGCGGTGTTTTGTAAAGCATGCTTCTCAATTTTTTTCTAAAGTCTATGCTTGCGTATTTTTTTTCAATGGCAGCAATAAAATGAGGGTCTTGCGCAACTGTTTTATTTGGTTCACTAAGGGCGTTATAAATAAAATCACCTGCACGCTTGTGATTTAGGCCATCGCCAAATCCAATAACTTGACTGATTGCATGGTCTCTTTCGGGCTTTAATACTTCAAAATCATTTGAATGACCACTCTCAAA
>CANFUB010000214.1 GCA_947450015.1 Bacteroidota bacterium
AGCCCAAACAAAAGCATCTTATTGACAGCAGTTTTGTTTGGCTTACTGCATTGCGTTGGGGGCATTTGGTATATCCTTATGACGGGTGTAATCGTTGGCCTGCCTTTCGCCTATATCGCCATAAAGAGAGGAAACATTGTTTGGGTATTTATTGCCCACTTTACACTTAACTTACTAGAGTTTTTCTATATCTCTATAACATTTTAAATCCTTAATAAAAACCATGAAATATAGCTTAATTTTTACCCTGATGGTTGTGTGTTTAACCAATTGCCATCAAACACATAGCACTTCTAAAACATCATCCGTTTTATCGGCCTATAAAGATTCGCTTAAAGATTTTGGTTTGGTGGCGCTCATCGACAATGGTGAATTTTTAGATACAGCCTCCATTGGCTTTGCATTTGAAGGGCATGCCCTAACAACCAAAAACAGATTCTGTATTGGCAGTTGCACCAAAATGTTTACTGCTGTTACCGTATTAAAACTACAAGAAAAAGGGCTCTTAAACATCACCGATAGGATTTACCGTTACCTACCTGCTCACCCATTTATTGATAGCACTATCAGCATTCAACAATTGCTTAATCATACCAGTGGCTTAACCGATATACTTAAAAACGGCTTTCAAAACGAACCCATTCTAAATCCACAAGGCAACTTTTCAGATCCAATCATTTATTCTAAAATAGATACTGTAGATTTTGAAAAAGGCAGTCGCTACAAGTATTGCAATACCAACTATTTTTTACTCGCAAAAATTATTGAACGCGTTACAGATAAGTCGTGGGAAATGAACATCCAAGAATTAATCATCGAACCATTACAACTCAAAAACACTTTTCCTTACCATGCCAACACCATTGCGAATTTGGCGCATCCCATGATCAACGGACAGGATTTGCATACTATACCGAAACTAGCCAATAGCAGGTTAAGTCAGGGCTCAGGCAATATTGTGAGCGACTTGCTCGACCTTAACAAATTTATCCGAGCCTTGTTAATCGACAAGACACTATTATCTAAAAACAGCCTCGAATTAATGACTAATTTTTATGAATATAAGACTACCAAATCAGGACTGGGATTATTCAAAGACACCTATGGCAAGCGCGTGCTGCTTGGTCATACTGGTTTACAAATTAGTTATATCACTTATGCCTATGCCGACCCAAAAACAGGCGAGAGCATCGTTGTAATGAACAACAATGCCAACGATGTTATCATCGACCAAGTGTTCGAAAAACTATGTAAATCTAAATAACCCTGTTGCCTCTAAAAAGCTTGTTTTGCAACCCTTCGAATTGATTGAAAAATAAATACCTTTGGCAACATTATCTTGCATAAAAAATGATATCCCTAAAAAATAATATTACCCTTGTTTTTATTTTGTCTTTGCTTTTTGCTTGTAACAACAAACACAAAGTAGAAAAGGTGGAACGCGCTTTCTATTATTGGAAAGCCAATGTTTTAGATGAAGAGAACAATGAACACCTTAAAAAACTAAACATTCAAAAATTGTATGTGAAGCTTTTTGAAGTCGATTACAGCGAAGCGCGTGGCAATTTTCCCTATTTAAAAAACAGACCCTATTTCTACGATTTTAAAACACTCGATTCCATAAAAATTGTACCCACCATCTTTATTAAAAATGGTATTTTTCAATACAACAACGAACAATCGCTCGACAAGCTGGCCGATAATATTGTATTTTTAATTGACAAATACAGTTTTGAACAAGGCAACAGTGATAGAAAAATAAAAATCTTTGATTATGACGAAATTCAAATTGATTGCGACTGGACCAAAACAACCAAAGACCAATACTTTTATCTGCTTAAAAAAATCAAACAACTTTCGCATAAAAAAATAAGTTGCACCTTGCGCTTATACGCCTACAAATATCCTGAGGCCATGGGCGTGCCACCAGTGGATAAAGCCACCTTGATGTGTTATAATTTGATAAAACCTTTGTCGCAACAAAACAAAAACTCCATCTTAGACATAGCTGAATTAAAAAAATACTTGGATAAAAAACGCTCCTATCCTGTGCATTTAGACATTGCCTTGCCCACTTTTTATTGGACCCAATTGTACCAAAACAATCGCTTTGTAGAGAACATTGATGTTAGCACCAAAGAGGTAAAAACCTTTGCCAAATTGGTAAAGCCTTTATGGTACCAGGTCGAACGCGATACGAGTTTCAATTACTACCTTTATATAAAGGCAGGCGACCAGCTCAAATGCGAAGATGTGCCCGCTGCGACCATCCAAAAGGCCATTGATTTGATAAAGCAACAAGTAGACCTCGACCCACAAACCACCATCAGTTTATTCGATTTAGACCATAGCACTTTTACCCAATACACGCATGAAGAAATTTCTAGTTTTTATAGCCGTTTTACTAAGTAATTGCAGTGTCAGTGTTGCCTGTGGTTATGATCCCTATGGCGAAGACATCCGTTATTCTCTGTTTCTTCCCTCGTATTTCGATTACCAAGACTATAATGCTTTTAACTACAATACCCAAGCATTTGGTTTCGATTATGCCTACCAAAGTACCTATGAGGCCAATGTTTTTGATTGGTACAATTACACCAACAAAACGGTTGCTATTGAAGCCATAGACGATTGTTTAAATAATTTAACCCTTACCGATATTTATCCCAGTTCAAACAATGCCTTCGTTCAATACCTCTATAAAAATAAACTTAACAGTGTCATTCTATATTTAATCACCGCCAAAAAATGCGAAGATTTTAACAACAATGACCTTAACGACCCATGGGAGGAAAACCCCTCAAAAGAAAAAAATAGCAAAGCATTTTTAAATCAATTAGAGCGCTTATTAAAAAATGAAAAAGATCTTTATTTAAAACGCAAATATGCTTTTATAACCATCAGAACTGCTTATTACGCCAACGACTTCAAGCACTTGCACAACTTGTTTGACAAGCATTTTGCAACAGGCCAAAAAGACTATCTCTACTATTGGGCCCTTTATTTTAATGCGTTCGATAATAAAAATGCAAGTATTGATATTGCCAATATCATGGCCTATTCGTCCGAGAAAAGATATGCGAGCTATTATTATTTTTACGAACAGTTTAATTTAGAAAAAGCACTTTCTATCGCAAAATCGAATAGTGATATTGCTAACCTTTATGCCTATGCATCAGTACAACGCTTACAACCCAATTTGGACTATCTCGAAAAGATCTATCAAAACAGTAACAAATCACGCATTCTAGATTTTTTATTGCTCAGAGAAATTAACAAAATCGAAGACTGGATTTATACTCCCTATTACACCAATTATTTGCCATCGGTTGATTATGTCAACGATTGGTTGAATGAACAATCCACCGAAACCTTGCGCGCGCGTTCAGAAAAAGACCGCTTATACGCAGGACAAGTACTGGCATTTGTGAAATCCATTGATTACACAAAAATAGCAGATGTTGCACTTTGGAAAGCAGCCGAAATACAACTTTTGTTTATGACAAGAGACTATGAAACCTGCTTAACTAAAATCAATACCTTCGAAACACAATATGACAACGAAAAAGTGCTGATACAAATCGAAAAAATCAAAGCACTTTGCTATATTTCAAATCAAGCTGAAGGCAAGGCCATTATAAAAGCAGAAGCAAAGCCCATTATTTTAAGATATTTAAACGATGCCCATTTTATATTTTCAATTGGTAGAGAGTTGGAGTTTAGAGGCAACCTCCCAGATGGTTTAGCGCTCATAGCTTATGCCAACCAAAAAATAACAGATCGGTATAACACTGCTTATACAAACATGGTAAATTGGCAAGAAAATCGCTTAAAAAACGTTGGCAATTTGGTGTACTTTTACGACTATTTTGCTTACACCGATTTTGTATACAGCGCCAGTGAATTGCAAACTGTGATTAACCATTTAGACGAAAAAAATACAGACTCATTTTATCAAACCATCTACAGCCAATTACTGGAAGACAATCAATATCTGAATGATTTATTGGGCACCAAATATATACGCGAAAACAATTTAACAGTAGCCGAGAAAACTTTTGCATCGATTGGCAACACTTATTGGGAAGAGAATTATAATGGATGGGAAAGAGACCGTTATGAAGACTATTATACCTTTGATAAAAACCCTTTTTACGACTTTAATTACACCCCTGCTTTTATCCCGCACGATGAGCAATACATTGTAACGAAATTATCCGTAACCCAACATTTAATACAATACATCGCCTTGGCCAATAATCCAGCAACAAAAGACAGAGATTACTATTATTTTATTATTGGCAATTGTTATTTAAACATGACCCAATACGGCCATTCATGGATGATGCGCAGATATACTTCTACCTCCTACATTGAAGAGGGCAGCAATGAATCTTACAGCGATGAAATGGAATATAGAAACGGTGAGTTAGCGCAACAGTATTACCATTTAGCCTACGAGCATGCCCAAACCGATCAATTTAAAGCACTGTGTTTAAGAATGGAAGAATATGCGAAATACAACATTGACAGCGAGTATGAAAAACTCCAATCCTTGTATCCAAATTACTACGAAGATCTATCAGGTTGCGAAAACCTTGAAACCTTTTTTAAAGAGAGAAGAAAAGACAATTAAAACTATTTAATAAAACTTATTGATAAAAATGAACCCCATGGACCAAATTAAAGCCGATATTTCAAAACTAGCAGCCTATTTTGAAAATTTTGAATTAAGACCACCGAACACTAACCCAATAGAGGAGCTGAAAAAACAGTATAAAAATATGAGCGAAGAAGTGATTGCTTTTTATACCTACTGCAATGGTTTCGATGCCCATTTGGAAGATAGCTTTGATTGCAACATTCTTTCCTTAGAAGACCATTTGTATTATTTGAAGGAAATGAACAGCGAAGAATTCACTTTGTTTAACACGCTCTTTCCAATACGAGAAGATGGATCTGGCAATTTCGATTGCG
>CANFUB010000215.1 GCA_947450015.1 Bacteroidota bacterium
CCAGTCGGTTTGGTCGCTAGTGATTTGTACACCATTGGCATGTCTTGGCTATCCATAAACACAAAGGATTTTGGACAGTATTCAATTACTAAAAACAAACTAGCCACTATAATAATTCGCTTATTGGCAATTGAATACCACATCACCGTAAGTTGTTTCATTAGTAGTGGCAGAAATAAAACCATGAACATGAGTTCATACCTCGGTGGTGTTCGCACATTGTTTAAGAATGGCACATAATACACCAAACCAAAAACATTGTAAAACAAACGATGGCCTAGAAACTTAAATTCAGGAAAACACAAAAGCAGAAAAATTATTGAGGCGATACCCATTAATCGCATCGTATAATCGATTCTCAATTGGTTAATTTTGAGAAAAAATAAAAGCAATAACACAAAAAAACCATACCCCAAAAACATGACAAATTCAACACTCTGAGGGTATCTAAAATAGTGATCTCTAAAAGCAATTACACCCGAAAAATCGCCATACAACCAACTGCTGGTATTCGGCACAAACAAGGAAGCCACATCGGCACTCCACCAAAAAGCGCCCTTGTCATCAAAATCTAAAAGTACGAGGCCGCGAATTAAAAAATGACCGACAATGAAAACACCTAAAAGCAATAGCATGCCTTTTTTTGATGATAACGCTGCGAATCTTGGATAAGTCCAATTTAAAAAGCAGTATAACAAACCAAAATAAAACACATAAACGGAGTAATAATGATCCGTTAACAGACTTATAATACTCAATAAAATTAAAACCAAAAGGTATTTTTTAGACACCAAAATTGGCAGCAACTTACCCGGTTCAAAGCGAAAGGTTTTTAAAATATAAAAAACAAAAAATGGAATTAAAGCCGTTAGTTCTAAATTAAAATGCTCTGGCAAATGCGCTGTTTTGTAAGGAAAAAAAGCATAGATAAAACCCCCAATTATACTTAAATATAAATTGACCTTAAAATAGCGCAATAAATTAAAAACACCCAAGCCACTGAAAGCAAAGCTAAGCAGTAACACAAAGTTCATGGTTAGAATAGGACTATCAATTACAAGATTAATAATGCCTGCAATGGGCACAGAACTGTGCATTAAAATGCTTGAACCCATCGGACTGAAAAGCATTTGGGTTTCGAATGGATTGAGGCCTTGACCTAAGGCATACTTAAAATGCCAAATACTCCAAATATAACTTGTAGAATCGCCATACAAAGGAATGCCCATAAACTTTGTGTCGAAATTCAAACCCAAAGGATAGGTGTAAAATAAATACACCATGCCATACAACAAGAATGCTAGGATGGATAAACCTCTTTTTTTTGTCAATTCAGTCAACATGTTTTGCTGAACAAATAAAGTGAAATAAATCGACTTTTAATTAAAAAGTACAAGTGAAAATTAGTCAACTTTATTGACTAATTTTAAATTTGAATTTGACCATCATACACTTTGGTGGCAGGACCAATTAACCAGACATTGGCAAACTGCCCATTTTGTTTATTGAACTTAACTTTTAAGTTGCCGCCAGGGGTTGAAATATAGATGGTGTGCATGCCATCGCCTAAGCCTGCAGCAATGCTATAGGCAATGGCACAAGCAGTAACGCCAGTTCCACAACTCAAAGTTTCATCCTCTACCCCACGCTCATAAGTGCGTACTTTCAAAGAATTTGAGCCCAATATTTCTGCAAAATTAACATTGATACCTTCGGCTTTGTAAGTTTCATTGTATCGGATGGCTTGTGCTTTTGAAACAATTTCAAGCGTGTCTATCGCTTTCTCAAATTGGACGTAATGTGGCGACCCCGTATTTAAAACAAAGGCACCCCCATCCATATTAACAAGTTCCACATTTTGCATTTGTAATTCTACCATGGCTTCACTCCATAGCGCATCGTGTTTGCCATCTATGGCTTTAAAAACTGTATGTGTTTCGAATAGTCCTAAACCCTTTGCAAAATCAACAATACAACGACCACCATTGCCACACATTGTACTGATATTGCCATCGCTGTTGTAATACACCATTTCGAAATCAAAGCCTTCGGTATTTTGCAGTAACATTAAGCCATCGGCTCCAATCCCAAATTTAGGATGACACAATTGGGCCACGTTCAATTGATCGTATTGCCTTGCTCTGTTATCAATAATAATAAAATCGTTGCCAGCACCTTGGTATTTCTGAAATGGTAAATTCATTAATCTTGTTCTAATAATAATTCGCGAATGTCGTCATCCTGTGTCTGACTAAAGGCGCAGCCATCTGCACAACTCCTAAGTTCATATACATTGCCATTCATTCGCAAGTACAATTGGTAATCTACTTTATATAATTTTACATTGGCTTGATTGGCTCCCAAACCATACAACTGCAGTGTATAGCCAACCAATTTATAGCCTTTAAAGTTAATTGGCGACTGCCAATATTCTATGGTGTACTTATCGGATTTTACAACCAATGATTTAGCTTTTTTCACCGCCAAAGAATCTGATTTCTCATCAGTTTTCTTGTTATTGTAATTATTGTTGTTATAAACCCCTGGCAATTTTTTGGAAGCACTTGCTTTTTCAAGTTTATCGCCATCCTTGTTCAAGAATTTTTTTGCGACATCATTAACATACAAGGCCAATAGAACGGTATCGCTTAGCTTTCTTTCAGAAACAATTTTGTACGATTCAGTTTCGGTCGAAGACACACCGGCACTTGGTGGTGCTTGGTTATCTAGTTCCTTGAAATTAGCATCATCAACACTTTCAAAAACGGGCGCTACCTTCTCTGCTTCTACATTCGCCATTACTGTTTCATTGGCTTCTTCTTTTTTCACAGCCTCCATTTCCAAAAATTTTTGATCCTGCTCCACTGCAGTGTCCATTTGTAAAACATCAGATTTTTGTTCAATCGCTATTTCATTGCTTTTAGCGGAATTTGAACTGTATTGCTGAAATACGAAAACCAAGCCTATAATTAAAATAACTGAAGCTGCGATGGCATAAACACTTCTCATCACTTTCAGTTGTGTGCCATTACCACTTCCCTTAACTTGATCTTTTAAATAATTTTTGAGTTCGATTTTACCAAAATCTTGAATCCCTAAAACAAGCGTTTTATAGTCTGTAAAGGCTTTGTTAAATTCCGTATTGTTAATTAATTTTTCTTCAAATTGCGCGCGCTCATTCCCCTCTAAAGCATTGTTTAGATACAAATCAAACAGGTCGATATTGTTATGGTGTTCGCTCAAATTAATTACCGATTAAATCATTTTTATTATAACTGCTTAAAACAAATCCTTGGAGTTGCTTAAAACATTGGTGTTTCTTAGCCTTAGCTGTATCTGCATTGCTGTATTGCAATTTTTGTGCAATGGTGTTCATATCTAAACCCTCGAAATAAAACATTAATAAAAGCGCCTTGCAATTGGCGCCTAACTTATCCATCATCTGCACTACGATTTGACGGTTTTCATTAGCAAATGCATCATCTTTCACTGACAAATTTTCAGTGTGACTGTCATCAAGTTGACTGTTTTTGCCCATTTTATGAAGTCTTTTTAACCAAAGATTTCTGCTGATAGCGAACACAAATGTGCTGAGCTTTGCTTTTAGTTCTAATTCACCCTTTTTAATTTTTTCCCAAACCGCTATACAAGCATCTTGCAAGATATCTTCAGCATCATCGCTGTTACCGCTGTTTTTCAAAATATAATTGCGTATAGCCATTATGTTGTCTTTGTATAATTGAACGACTGCATCCTTATCGCCATTTCTTATCGCGATAATTAATTGCTCATCATTTAATTTTTTCCTTCCTAGCAACTGTTTATGGTTTATTAATACCTATTAATCGATTAAGGTAAATGAGATATACTAAAATATTATCTCTTTGCGTTGACAAAAGTAATTAAAAAAAATTGGAACATTTTTTGAAAAAAAATTTTAAAATAAACAGATTCTCTATGAAAAAAATATTAAGCATTTTTACCATTGCGGCACTAGGTGCACTCTTTGGTGTTGGTATCAATCATCTAGCAAATAATTACAACCAATCCTCGGGTTTCGAAGACATGCAAAAACGCCATGCGCAATTTGCAAGCACATTCACTAGTAAAGAAGCTTCCGTTGGATTCGACTTTGTAAAAGTGGCCGAAACAAGTACCCCTGCAGTTGTTCATATCAAATCGCATTTTGAAGGCGAAAAAGCAAGTGCCAAAAAAGAACAAAATGGACAAATGGATCCATTCGAATTTTTTAAAGACCATGGCTTCGATTTCGAAATGCCCCGTGGTCCAGGCATTGCCACTGGCAGTGGCGTTGTGATTACCCAAGACGGTTACATCGTTACCAACAACCACGTAATCGATAATGCCAACAAAATAGAAGTAACCCTCAACGATAAACGCACCTATGTTGCTGAGTTAATTGGCACCGATAAAACAACGGATTTGGCTTTATTAAAAATAGATGAGAAAGGTCTTAACTTTATGTCATTCGGCAATAGCGACCAAGTGAAGGTAGGTGAATGGGTAGCCGCTGTTGGCAATCCTATGAATTTAACCAGTACAGTTACCGCAGGTATTGTAAGTGCAAAAGGGCGCAGCATTGATTTATTGCGCAGTGAAGACAACCAATATGCCATCGAGAATTTTATTCAAACCGATGCTGCCATTAATCCGGGCAACAGTGGTGGCGCCTTGGTAAGCACCAATGGCCAACTCATAGGCATTAATACCGCCATTGCTTCGCAAACTGGCAGCTACACTGGTTATGGTTTTGCAATTCCTGTTAACCTCGTAAAAAAGGTAATGGACGATTTATTGAAATTCGGAAAAGTACAACGTGCCGTATTAGGTGTTGCTATATTAGAAATTTCACAAGAATTAGCCGAGAAAGAAGGCCTTAAAGAATTGAAAGGTGTATTGGTACAAGAGGTAACCGAAAACGGAGCCGCAGGCAAAGCTGGCATTAAAAAAGGCG
>CANFUB010000216.1 GCA_947450015.1 Bacteroidota bacterium
ATTCATATGCCTATAATTGGCTTAGCATTACTTCCTGCATTCATCTCAACGCTGCCTATACTCCTACTGCCCCTTCACATTGTCTTCATGGAATTAATCATCGATCCCGTTTGCTCAATTGCATTTGAATCTGAGCAAGAAGAAAAAAACATTATGAACCGTGCACCTCGCCCCATTGATGTGCCTTTTTTTGGCGGCCGTTATATCTTATGGAGCATGGCCGAAGGTTTAATTTTATTCACCAATGTTTTGATTGTTTATTTTTATTCGATACACGAAGGTCACACCATGGGCGAGGTAAGAGCCATTGCTTTCACTGCTTTAATTATTGGCAATATTTTTTTAATTGTCACCAACCTTTCAAAAACCCGCAGCTTTATCGCTGTAATTGGTGAAGGTAATAAAGTCGTTATTTCCATTCTCTTAATCGCCTTGGCCATGTTGTTTGCCATCATGACCATCCCAGGACTTCAAAAGCTTTTTAGTTTCCAGTTTCCCGGCTGGAAACACTTTGGCATTGCTTTATTAAGTGCGTTCTTAATGTTATTGGTTTTTGAATTTGTAAAACTTGTTATTATAAAAAAAAGCAAATCTGTAAAATAATAAGTTTACGTTTCCTATATTTGAAACACTAATAACAACATTCTTTACAACATACACTTTCCTCTCTAATAATGATTCCCTCTCTAAAAACAATTACCAATAAAAAACTCATTGGTCACCACCGCACCATGTCTTTTCAAGACAATAGCACCTACACCTTATGGAACAGATTCATGCCATTGCGCAATGCAATAACCAATGCAATTGGCGCAGAATTATATTCTGTTCAATTTTACGCAGTCGATTTTTTTAAAAACTTTAATCCCAACCACCCCTTCGAAAAATGGGCTTGTAAAGAAGTAACCCATTTCGAAAACATACCAGATGGTATGTCCACCATCGAAATTCCCGAAGGACTTTATGCAGTGTTTCATTACAAGGGCGACAACTCGCAAGCAGCAGAAATGTACAACTATATTTTTACAGATTGGTTGCCCAAATCTGAGTATCAACTCGACTTAAGGCCTCATTTTGAAATTTTAGGAGAAGCCTACAAATACAACGACCCTGATTCAGAAGAAGATATTTACATTCCCATTAAACCAAAGGATAAATTGGATTAAAAACAAAAGCCATAATGAATAAGCAAGCCATCAAAGACATCGACAGCTTTATTGCGCAGTTTCCCATTGCTACTCAAAAAATTATGAACAAGGTGCGAGCCACCATTCAAAAAGCCGCACCTGAAGCCACAGAAACCATTAATTATGGGATTCCTACCTTTCAATTACACGGCAATTTGGTGCACTTTTCTGCTTATGAACACCACATTGGTTTTTATCCTGGAGCTGCGGGCATTGCCCATTTTCAACATGAAATTGCAAACTACAAAAGCGCCAAAGGCTCAGTTCAATTTCCATTGAATGCGCCCATACCTCACGATCTTATCACAAAAATTACTTTGTTTAGAGTTGAACAAAATAAAAACAAAGCCGCTTTTAAGTCGAATAAAAGGAGTAAAACCAGTACTTGTCCGAAAGGTCATACTTTTACCAAAACTAGCGACTGCCGAACCTGTCCGATTTGCGAAGCAGCTAAAAAACCTACATCCGGTTTATTTTCAATTTTAAGTTCACCTGCAAGACGGGCTTTGGAATCGATAAAGGTAAGCACTGTTAAACAACTTAGTACCTATACTGAATCTGAAATTAAGGCATTGCACGGAATGGGCCCTTCGGCCATCAAAACATTAAAGCAAGCATTAAAAGAACAGGGATTTACATTTAAAAAACAAGGCAAACATGCGTAAAATAATTTTTATATTAATGGTTATAAGCACGCATTTATGTGCACAAAACGATTGGAAAGAATATGGCTATTTCGGCAAAGTTAAACGCATGCATTTGGTTCGCACCGTGCAAAGTAATGGAGAAGAACGAATCAGTCATGTTATTCAAAGTTTCGATCCCAAAGGATTTGAAGACACCATTGTTTTCAAAAGTTACTTTAAAAATAATTTAATTTCACACACCATTCGTATCTATCAACACAACGATTTAAAAAAATTGGGATGGAAGGAATACGATGCAAATTATAAATTAATATCCTATGCCATCATTGAATGGCAGACCGATACCCTATATAAAGAAAAAACCTATAATGCAGATAGTACTTGCCAAGGTGAAAGCCTTTGCTTTTTAAACAAATTGGGAAACTCCTATAAAAATGAAAATTGGAAAATGGATTCACTCTGTCATCCCATTTTTGAATCGCTGGTTCTGCTAAATAGACCCAAGTATGGTGCAGCCAATCGTGTGAGTATGCGCTACGAAAATGAATCTGAATTTGAAATTACCGATTATGAAATTTTAAAAAAAGACAGTCATAAAAATCCAACAAAAACCAAAGGCACCAGAAACCAAGAAATCATTTGGGGACTGCGCACATACTCTTATTACCAATAACCGATGGCAAAAAAAATAACATTAAGCGATAAAGCAGCAGTTGAGGCCCATATCAAAACACTCGAAACACCTATTGCAGAAGTGGTAAATGCCATTCGCCAATGTATTTTAAATTGCAATAATGAAATTGACGAACGGATAAAATGGAACAATCCGAGTTTTTATTACACGGGTGAAATGCAAGCCTTTGACCCCAAGGAATACAAAAGAGAAATAGCTGTTTTCAATTTATTCAAAAACAGAATCATGCTTGTATTTCCAAGTGGTGCGCGCATTAAAGATGAGTCAGGACTATTAGAAGGTCAATTTAAAGATGATCGCAAAACCATCGTCTTTACAGATTTGGCTGACTTTAAAAAGAAAGAAAAACAATTAATTAGCATCATTCATAAATGGATGGATACAATCGATGCTTAATTTTCATCTGAATTTATAAGTCGCTAATAGAACTTAACACAGTATTTAAATTTTGTTCCTCATTACTGAATATTTTTGTTTTAAAATATGCAAATAAAAGTACAAGATTTAGCCAAAAACGGTTTTGTTGAATTAGACAGTATTCACCATAAAGAATTGTTGCCATTCGTTAAAACCTACTTGGGTAAAAAAACATTTTCATCTATTTTTTATAATATTATGAATGGCACAGGCGGTGTACTTTTAGTGCTCGTTTATTTCATCTTCGAAAAACGCATACCTTTAGAAGATGCCTTGTCGCACTTCTCTTATGGAATTGGCATTGCTTTTCTTTTAATTCCTTTGCATGAATACATTCATGTTTTAGCTTACCGTTCGCAAGGGGCAAAAGAAACCTCGTATGATGCCAACTTTAAAAAGTTTTATTTTATGGCCTTGGCCAACGGATTTGTAGCTAACAAAAAAGAATTTCGCATTGTTGCATTGGCCCCATTTGTAAGCATTAGTTTGGTCTTATTAATTTTGCTTTTCATTGCTTCGCCCATTTGGAAATTTACCTGTATCGGTGTTTTCATGACCCATACCTTGTGTTGTGGTGGCGATTTTTCTTTAATGAGTTATTTTGAATTCCACAAAGACAAAACCATTGTTACCTACGATAACACAGAAGAGGGTCGCTCTTATTTTCTTGCATTGCATACACCCAATGCAATTGAGCAGTAAAAACAAGTGAACCTATTGACTTGTTATAGAAATACCCATGCAACTGTTTGCACCCGAACCTAATAAAAACTTGTTACCTTTTGATGGTGTTGTGCATTACCATGGCAGCATTATCGAACCAAGCGATTCTATGCATTTCTTTTCGCAGCTAAGAGACCAAATTGAATGGAAGCAGGACGAGGTTATCATGTTCGGCAAACGCATTGTAACAGCCCGAAAAACGGCTTGGTATGGCGACCGCAATTTCCCTTACACTTATTCTCGGATTACGCGCCATGCGTTACCATGGACGCCAATCCTATTGGAAATAAAAGCCTTAGTTGAAAAAATATCAGGTGAAACATTCAATGCTTGCTTGCTCAATTTATATCACAATGGCAACGAGGGCATGGCTTGGCACAGCGACGACGAAGTAGAACTCAAAAAGCATGCGGCTATTGCCTCACTAAGCTTGGGTGCCGAAAGAAAATTTGCATTCAAACATAAAATAAATCAAACAACTGTGCCATTAATCTTAGAGAATGGGAGTTTGCTAGTGATGAAAGGGAGCACGCAAACACATTGGCTACACAGATTACCACCAACTACAAAAGTGCAAGATGCTAGGATTAATCTGACGTTTAGAACCATGTTCTAATAGGGTCACATTAATAAACATTACAATTTTACGCATTCTTATTTTTCAAGGGCTTTGATTGGCACCTTAAAAAACTTTGATCAATATGACCAAATAATGACAATGTTTTGTGCAATATGGACGTTTACCAATTAAATCAAACGCTTATGTATTATTTAAATTTACTTTTTACTCAAAACTTGTATTCAACCTTAAATCAATTGTATTATAAAAATCAAAAAATGTTATGGAAAGTAAAATTAATTACCGCGCCCTCTCAATGGACGAAATTGTGTTTGACAACAGAAACAAAAACTATGGCGCCTACCTCTTACGGCAAAAGGCTGACAGGAACCAACTAAGGGCTTTATTTATTGTTGGTGGCTTTTTTATCTCGGCCTTCTTAATCCCTACCCTGCTCAAAAGTTTAGGACTGTTTGCTGAGACCATTCAAAAAAAAGAAATTATTGTTTCTACGCTTTTCGATGAGACCATATTCGAGAAAATTGAAACTAAAAAAGATGATATTAAAGACCCTCCTAAAACAGTTCAAACGAACAAGCAATTATCGGACAAGGACAGGGAAATGTTAGCGAGTAAAGACACCGCAGAAATAAACAGGGTAGTTGAAAAAAAACCGAATCCTAACGAACAGTTGGTTGGTTCGCCAAACGGC
>CANFUB010000217.1 GCA_947450015.1 Bacteroidota bacterium
CCATGCCTGCTGGTTATAAAATGGTATTTAACATGTATGCGATTGATGGCTTGGGGCACAAAGAAATTGGTGCAGTGTTGGGCATTAGCGAAGGGACAAGCAAATCGCAATTAAACAGAGCCCGCACCTATTTAAAAACGGAAATTCTAAAATTAGAACAAACATTAGGTTAAAACAAATTGTCGAATACGAAAATACATATTGATCAATTATTTGCAAAAGGCTTAGAAAACCTTGAGCTACCCGTATTTTCTTCAGATTTTGAAAAGATAAAAGCAGAGGTAACAACTACTGCAACCAATAATTCATTGTTCGAAAATTTTGAACTTCCTGTTACTGATAAAGATTGGCAAGGCATTAAAGAACGATTAGAAAAAGCGCCAAGTAGAACTGTGGTTTTATTGCCTACAGACTATGCCAAAGATGTTTTCAAAGATTTTGAAATTGCAGTTACTGATGCAGATTGGACAGCCACAAAAAATAAATTAGAGGCTTCATCAAAGAAAAAAATGGTTTGGTGGTGGTGGCTGAACATGGCTATTTTAGGGCTATTATTAGGCGCTTTGGCCAATTATTTTACACCTTTGCATTCAACTGTAAGTATAGGACAAACCAACAGAACAAACCTTAAAAATGTAATGGTTTCAGAAACACCTGTTGTTGCGCCTATAACTAAAAATACAAGTCCTAAAGTATTAATTCCTGAAACAACAATTGAAACGCCTTTAAAAGCAAACACCAATACAAGTTCACCAATTGTTAAGCAAACAAAACGCGTTCAACAAAAGGCGAATTTAAAAAGCATGGCAACAAAACCAGAAGTGGTTCAGTTAACTGCCGACTTTACCTCGCATACGACTGTTACAAATCCAAATCCTACGAATAAAAGTGAAGTTATAAATTCTATTCCTTCAGATCAAATTGTTGAACCAATCAATAGTGAAAAGATGAATGAGATGGCTCAAAAAATCAGCATTGAAAACATCCTAAACAATACTGAAATAAAGTCTGCACCTAAAACTACAGACGGCATTTCTGGCACTGAGAAAGCAACTGAAGTGATTCTTAACACTAACAGCGAAACCATAACACCTGCCCTTGCACCGATTGATACAAGTAAAAAGGAAACACCGAAAACTACTAAGCCTCCTCCCCCAGGACCGCCACAAATTTTACCTCATTTTTATGTTGGATTGGCAACGGATATCGACCGCACTTATCGCCATTTGAGCAGCAATAATCCAAGTGCTTATAACAACATTCGAAACAATGCTGACAAGGCCATTATGCAATTCTCTTATGGCTTTGTAGCAGGCATGCAAAAAGCCCGCAATCAATTTCAAATGGGTGCGCAAATGACTTCCCAGAATTTTACATCGAATTATAATTATGTGTTGCAAATTCAAGATTCCTTAGCAGTTGTTAACCAACAAAGTGGTTTAATTGGGAAATTTCCTATTGGCAAAAAAAGGGATACCACCATTTATGGCAGCACACACATGGTCGTAAAAAAAATAAATATTCCTTTTACCTATAATCGTTTTTGGAAATTAGATACTAAAACTGAATTGATGACAGGGGTGAATGGAATTCTAGGTATCAACATAAAAAGTTCTGGCGACTTTATGTTGAATCCTGCGAACAACCAACTTTATCATTTTAATTACCTCAAAAAAGCGCAGAATACTCTGGCTTTCAGTCCGGGCCTAAACTTAGGTATACAGCGTAAAATTGGTACTTCATTCTTATTGCAAACCAATTTAGCAGCTGCTTATACCGTAACCAATCGCTATGATAAAGATTTTTCTGCTAAGCAATATCCTTATAGTACCAAAGGCAGTGCCTTTAACGCGCAGGAACACCTCTACAGTTATGGGCTTTCAATTAAATTATTATATTTGTTAAACTAGATGAAAAGTAAAAAGTTAAGGAAAATTATTTTGGCATTCATTGGCCTCATTTTTGCTTTTCAAGCAAAGGCTCAAGTATGGTTTCCTGAGGGCGAATTTTACATGCCCCAACCCGTTGCTTTTACAATCGATAACAACCTAATTTTTACTGTTAGTAAATACAATGAAGACACTACAAAATCGTATTGGGTGGTGGGCAAATACGATGGCAAAAGCTGGAGTAATTTACCTGCTTTGGTATTGAATAAAACCGCAGAAATAAATACCATCAAATTATATGGCACACAGTTATTTGTTGGTGGCAATTTTACGTATGACAATGGGGCTTACTCTGCCCTAATCAAATTCAATGGCACCAATTGGGGACCCATCTCTAAATTTAGACGCAACAATCAACAGAACGCAGTTGTTTCATCGCTCGAAATTTTCAATAAAAAATTAATCATTGGCGGCAATTTCAATTCTGTTTTAGCCACCAAAGATTCGGTGCCATATTTAGTAGCTTTTAATGGTTTAAATTTCTCTCCGGTATTTAATTGTAACAACTGTATGCCGAATGGTCCTGTGATTGACCTTGCAGTAACAGATACCTTGTTAGCGATAGCGGGTAATTTTACTGGCATTAAAGGTAAGCGCTCCAACTATCTATTTGTGCATCACTTAAGTGAAGCCTATGATACTTTCATAAATACACCTGGCATTATCGACCATTTGGCTTTGAATGGGGCCACTGTATTTGGTTCGGGCATTGTAAATAAAGAGCGTAAAATATACAGGATTGAAAAAAGTTTCATTGATTTAAAAACGAATTTTGATTCTATCACGCGCCTCAACAAATTAGAAATTTATGAAAATGGGGTATGGATGAATGGTACCGCTTATTTAAAAGGCAGTAAGGTTCCGCGATCGACTTTAGCCTACAATAGTAATAGCATTTTATGGGATGATTATACAAACAATTACCCAGGTGCAAAATCGATTGCTGTTGGTCGAAATGCCTTGTTTGCAATAGGAACAGCGCCAAAACCATTGAGCATTTGGAATAAAAATATGCATGTGGTGCGGTTTTATAAAAATGCGGTACTTACCAGTGTTAAAGTCTTTTTAGATTCTAACAACAATTGCATACAAGACAAAAACGAACGTGCTTTACCGCGACAGTTTATCAAAATGAGCACCCCTTTGAATCGCTATGCCATTACCAATGAAGCAGGGATGGCAGAGTTTTTATTTGTACCAATAAGTCCTAAGATCCCTTTCACGGTTAGTTTACCGCGCAATTTCAAACGCAGCAATTGTTCATTCGATACAGTATTTAAAAGTTATACTAAAAATTACATAGACAGTGTGGCATTTCCAATCACTAGAAAAACCAATATCAATGATGTGAAAGTGATAATATCTGCACCTAAAGGCACACAGGTGATGAAAGACAAACGCACTGAATATTTTGTAACATGCGAGAATGTAGGATCAAATATTGTTTCTGGCTTGGTTAAGCTTAAAAAAAATCCTTTGTTAGCTTCGTCGGTAACAGATCCTAAACAAGACCCAAGCAGTACTTTGGAAACGGTGGTATGGAGTTACGCCAATTTAAAACCTGGTGAAAAACGCAGCTTTTTCTTTTCAGGCGTAGCATACGACACATCCTTTAAAGACAATACCCCTCTGCAAGCACAAGCTTCTGCTTCGATAGCAGCTGCAAGCAATGACTACCCTGACGATGATATCGATTCAATAGAGCAATACATCGACAACAAATATGCGCCTTTCAGAAAAGACATTTATCCTGCTCCAAATCCAGGTGATTCAGTGAGTTACCTAACCATGAACAACCGCGACATTCGTTATAATATTAGCTTCAACAATTACTCATCGAACATGGTGTACAATGCTGTTATTACTGATACTTTAGACTTGAATTTGGACATGTCATACATTCAAGAAACGGGTAGTAATAAAGCTTATTACACAGAGTTAGAGAGCGACCCTAACAACCCAAATCGCGGTATTATTATTTGGCATTTCCCTAACATTAATTTGGTAGCCAATCCAACCATGGATTTTGAAAATCCTAACAGCGGTTCCTACATTGGCTTTAAAGTGGTGATGAAACCAATTAGCAATGGTTATATTGTGAAGAACACAGCAGCCGTTTTTTACGACAACCAATATGTTGGCAAAACCAATACTGCCTATTGCACCGTGGTGAATACAGGCATTAAATCAGTTCATAAAAACAATTCATTTGAAGTGTATCCAAATCCTGCGAACGATGAACTGAATTTGAAACTGGCATTAACCCTAAACGACAAAGTTTCAATTTACAATTTACAAGGTCAGTTGGTTTACGAGACCGTAGTGGATGAAGCGACTCCAATGCTAAGTATGCCAATTGAATACCTTTCAAATGGATTGTACGTTGTTCAAATTCAGAAAGGAAGCACCCTGCTTTACAGTAAATTTATCAAACAGTAAGGTTTGGTCAAAATTCGGTCAAATTTGAACAATCCGATATTTTGAATTCATTTTCATTCAGCAAAATAGGTTAAGAACCTAGTAAATACTAGCCTTTGGCTACAATTTGGGTAGCCTTATCGATTTGCTATTATTTAAAATCTAAATTCCTTATTTTTGTATCCTTATTTTAAAATCAACCTATTGAATGAAACGTTTTGTTATTATTACATTGGCGCTTTTTTTAGCCAACTTATCGAATGCACAAAAAAAGGGAAAAGACACCACCTTATTTACTTATGGTACCAAAAAAGTAACCCTTAAGGAATTTGAACATGGATTTACAAAAAATGAAAAACCAGGTACTAAGCACACCGCAAAAGACGTAGATGATTATTTAGAACTTTACAAAAAATTTAAATTAAAAGTGCAAGATGCCTACGACCAAGGCATAGACACCACAGATGGCTTTAAAAGTGAATTGGCCACCTACCGCAAACAAATTGCTAAACCTTATTTAACCGATAAGATTGTCAA
>CANFUB010000218.1 GCA_947450015.1 Bacteroidota bacterium
AATGTACATGATGGGCATTTCAGAGAAGGCAACCTCCTTAATCATTGGTTCTTTTGTAAGGGTTGCAGGCATGTCGCCACGGGCAGCATCTACCGCATCTTTCACACGTTGTTTGGCCACCTCAACTTTTACATCTGTATGGAATTCAACTGTGATAACTGAAACGTCTTGTAAAGAAGTACTATTGAATTTTTTTACACCCGATAAAGCTTTTAGTTTTTTCTCAATCGGTTTGGTAATCGTGTTTTCAATATTGGTAGGCGAGTTACCGCCATTCACAGTGTTAATATAAATGGTAGGCACTGTGATGTCAGGGAAGTTTTCTTTTGGCAACGAATTGTATGCCATGATACCTGCAAGGGTGATAAAAATAGTAACCAAATAAATGGTAATCTTATTATCGATGGCCCAACTGGAGGGTTTAAATTCTTTTATTTTATCTAACATGGGGTTATCTGTTATGTATAACTTTTGGATTGTTGGAGTGCTTATTTTTTAACAGTGATTTTATCACCTTCGTTAATTAAATCATACCCTTCGATAATCAATTTATCACCTTCAACTAGTCCTGAAATAATTTGTGCATAGCCGTTGTATTCTTTACCGGTTGTAACTACTTTTTTAATTGCAACGCCATTTTCTTCAACCAATACAAAGTTTTCGTTATTGCTTTTTTGAATGTAGCGAATCGGCACAATCATTTCTGGTTTGGTAGATTGATAATCGTTGATCTTAATTTTAGCCACCATGTTGGGGTGGTAATTTTTGTTGTTCGCTAACAATACTTCAACACCAAATGTTCTGGTGAGTGGATTAATAGCGCGAGAAGCGTAATTTACCTTAGAAGAAAGTGAATCGTTAATGTCTGGGAAATAAATTAAAACATTGTTGCCAGTTTTTACTCTTTGAGAATAGCTTTCAGCAACATCGGCCTTTACTTTTAAGTTCGAAAAATTAACAACGTTAATGGCATTCATGCCTGGCATTATGGTTTGCGCCAGTTTAATGTTCACCGCATCGACGGTACCGCTGATTGGTGAAATAATTTTGCTCATGCGCAATTGCTCTTGCAACAAACTCATTTTTTTCTCTAAGCTTTCTTTGGTAGTTTTAGCTTGTAGGAATTGTATTTCTGTTCCTATTTTTTGGTTCCATAAATTTTGTTGTTTTTGGAACACTTGTTTAGATAAATCGAGATTGGTTTGTAAATCAGAAATTTGTTGGTAGATAGCACTTGCATCGGTTTCTGCTAATACTTGTCCTTTGCTAACCTCTTGGCCAACTTTTACATTAATTTTTGTAACCATGCCGCCCATTTGAGAAGAAAGTGAAACGTTCTCATCGGCATCTACACGGCCTTGTATTTCGATAAATGTTTTGAAAATACTTGGGGCCAAAGCCATGGTAGTAACTTCTGATACTTTGTCAACTTTTGCTGATGTATCGAGTTTTGCGATTTCATCTTCCAGCTTTTTAATCTTTTCTTTCATGGCAGTCATGCCAGATTTTAAGCCTTCAAGTTCTTTTTTCTTTTTTGCGAGTTGATCAGAATTACAAGCAGTTAAAAATAGGGCTGCAATAATGATGGATACTAAAGTCTTCATTTTTTGAATAATATTGGGGTGGTTATGATTTTTATGAATTAATTGAATTTGGTGGGTTGTCCCATGGCGGTGTTATAATCGATTTTAGCAATGATTAAATCGTAGAGTGCATTGAGGTAATTGGTTTGTGCATTCTTTTGATCTTGTGTAGCGGTGGTAACTTCAAGATTGCTGCCTACACCTTCTTTGTATTTAATCATGGTAATGTTTACAATCTTATCGGCCAAGGCTAGGTTTTCTTTTTGTTGTATCACATACTCTTCTGCACGCAAGTATTTTTGTTTAGCTTGAAATACTTCGAGGGTTAAAAGGTTTTCTACATTGGCAATCGAATTTTCAGTTTTTATTTGGGTGATTTTTGCTTTCTGGATTTTAGCATTGTTGCCAAAGCCACCAAATACTGGAACACTTAATTGCAGTGCTAAGAAATAGTTGTCATACCATTTGCTGTAGTTAATGGTTTCGCCAAAAGTACTTTGTTGGTAGGTGAAAGCGCCTGCTAAGCTAGGGTATTTACCAAATTGATAACGTCTAACATCGTATTTGTTAAGCAACAATTGTTGTTGTAAAATTTGATACTCTGCGCGGTTGCTTAATTTTAAATCGCTGGTGTCTGCTACCGTATAACGCTCATTAATCATATTAATATCATCGGTAATTTTCATGGCCTGTTCAGGGTTCATGCCCATTTTTGATTTCAATAAGGCCAATACAATTTGGTATTGGTCGTTGAGTTTATGTTGGGTAATGGTAATGTTATTGAGTTGTAATTTTAAACGGTCGACATCTAAAGATTCTGCAAAACCTTCTTTGTTTAAAGCAGCTGTTTGCGTGTAAAGCGAATTAATGGTGTTGTAACTGTTGCCTACCAATTTGATGTTCTCCAAAGTGATAAGTGCCATGAAATACGTTTTAGAAACATCTGTGCGAATGTCTAACTCACTTTTATAAGCTAATCTTTTAGACATCTCTGTAAATTCACTGGCTGCTTTCAGTCCAAGAAAATAAGAACCATCTAACATCAACCAAGTAACGTTAAGCGCTGCTTGGGTGGTGTACTTGTTGCCAATACGAATTGGGGTAGGGGTACCGTTGACAGGAAACACGAATACTTGTTTTTGTATTGCGTCTTGCATTTGAACATTGATTTTAGCTTGCGGGATACCAATGGCCTTCACCTCTTTTACTTGTTGTTGTGCATATGCCACATCGGCCACAGCGTTTTTGTAATTGGGGTTGTTGGTCAAGGCATAATCAATGGCTTGTTGTAGGGTAAAAGAGAGCGTGTCGGCTGTCTTTTTGTTTTGGTTTTGACTGTAAATATTCGCGCTGGTAGCCAGAATAAATACGAATAGCAATGTATGTTTCATTATTGCAAGGTTATATTGGTTAATGTTTTTTTATTTTTATTAAAGTATTGTAAGCCTTCTTCGGTGCAGATAGCATGGAAATGGTAGTTGATAAGCGCTGCATATTTTTCAGGAAAACTTTTGTTTTTCAAATGGCCTACATGCCCATCAATGCTGGTGTATACAAGGTTCATGTACATACTAGCAGTAAGTTCAACAGGAATGTCTTTTCTGTACAATTTTTGTTTGATGCCTGTGCTTAAATTATTGGAGACTTGCACAAACATGGTTCTTTCGCGGTGCTCGGTTAAAAGGTCGAAGGTTTCTGGGTGAAATTTTTTGAGGTCAAAGAGCAAGCCATCGCTTACCTCGTTATGCAAGAGTATCATCATGTCAGCAATTTTTAAGATTTGCTGAATGGCGTTTTCTTCTTTCGACATAACGGTTTGTACCATTTGATCTATTTCTTCTAGGTGGATACTGATGGTTTTTTTTACTAAATCATCTTTATCAGCAACATATTGGTACAAAGTCTTTTTGGAGATACTTAATTCCCTTGCCACATCATCCATTGTAATACTTCGGATGCCATAGCGCATGAATAATTTTTGGGATATCTGACAAATTCTAACTAACATTTTTTGGTGGTGCAAAATAATGCTAAATAAACCGAGGAAACAAATTTGATTTCGAAAGTTTCCGTAGTTTATTGATGAACGTTGGTTATTATCGGATTAAATATTCATGGGGATTAAGTTTGTAATGACTTTTTTCAAATTGTATGCTAACGGGGTGCGAATTTACGGACCTTATTTTAATATAAGGTTAAATTCTTTGTATTTGAAATTGAGAATTTTAATAAACAAAAAAGCTACTTAAAAAATAAGTAGCTTCTTTGCATCAGCATATAACATGAGGAATTGCAAAAACAGAGTTTACAATCACATTTAATAGATAGACGCAATGGTTTTAAAAAAGTTGCAAAGGGTGGTGATTAATGACGGAAAAATGACAGAAAGCAGTTGGCAATTAAAAAGTTGGCAGTTGGCAAAGTCGAGGATTTAATAGTGCAGGTCTTTGCTAACTGCTAATGCTAACCTATATTTGCAGAGCAAAAAGGCTTTATAGTTCAACGGATAGAACGAGGGTTTCCGAAGCCCTAAATTCAGGTTCGATCCCTGATAAAGCCACGTACAAAAACTTCAACCCGCCCTAAAGGCGGGTTTTAGTTTTTGTAGTCGTGTAGCGTTCCTGCGGCTTTGCGCGGGATCTGCTACACGGCGGTCCTACCCTAATGTTGGGGTGCAGTTGGTGAGAACACCAACTGCGGCACAGAGGAACAACGCAGTTATCCCTGATAAAGTGGATTGTAATGGTGGTAGTTGGTGAGAACACCAACTACGGCACAAGAATACCAAATGCGGCACAGATTACCAACTGCGGCACAGATCAACAACTGCACATCATAAAATCACTGCATCTCCTTCACCAATTCCTCGGCACTTTTGAGTGGCATTTTCTCTAAAGTTACAACGGTTTCATGTTGCGCTGGATTCACAGCATCGATTTGCGACCTTAAGGAAGCGCCAGTACAGGTAAAAATTTCACCTTTGCTATTCTGAAAAACCATTCCGCCTACATTTTCATAACTTAATGTTATCAGACCGGGCGAAAAGGTATAAGTGCCATTGGCGGCATTGTCAACTACATAGGCGATGGTCATGGTATCAATCCAGCCTTCATTGCATTTATAGCGACTTGCAATTAATTGAATGGGCTGTTTTATTCTATAAAGTTGATCGCAATTAAAGAATCCAAGGAGTTGGATATTTATTTTGTAGGCATTCGTATTGTCC
>CANFUB010000219.1 GCA_947450015.1 Bacteroidota bacterium
GTTGCTTAAAATATCAGTGGTAGGTTTGGGCTTTGGCATGAATTTACACCATGCTATTGCTGCTGGAAAGGAAGGACTCTACTTTACTATTTTTTCAATTGTAATTACAATGGTAGCGGGTTGGTTAATTGGTAAATGGTTGAAAATAGAATACAAAATCTCCTATTTAATTTCGAGTGGTACTGCCATTTGTGGAGGAAGCGCGATAGCTGCAGTATCGCCAATCATAAAGGCAGATGATAAGCAAATGAGTGTTGCATTAGGAACCGTGTTTATTTTAAACTCTGTTGCACTATTCATTTTTCCTATTTTAGGACATTTGCTTGATATGAGTCAGCACCAATTTGGCATATGGAGTGCCATTGCAATTCACGATACAAGTTCAGTTGTTGGAGCGGCATCGCGCTTTGATCAATATTTTCCCGAAAACTCATTAGAATCTGCCTTGCAAGTAGCAACCACTATCAAATTAGAACGCGCGTTATGGATTATACCACTTTCAATTATTACCGCCATCATGACCAAAGGTGAAAGTAAAAAAATAAGCATCCCCTACTTCATAGGATTTTTTATTTTGACGATGTGTATTAGTACGTTTTTACCCCAATTTCAAGAGGCTTACGCCATCATTAAGTCAATTTCCAAACAAGGCTTAACAGTTACTTTGTTTTTAATTGGCGCGGGTTTATCGCTTAAGAATATTCAGGCTGTTGGCTTCAAACCAATGTTGCAAGGGGTATTGCTTTGGTTAATCATCAGTGTTATTTCGATTTTTACTATCCTCACAATTTAATTACTTTTGTAAAATGGTTCAAGCAATAATAAATGGCAAATCAATACAAGCTGAATATTCAGACGGCCTTGTAATTTTAGATAATGAGCAACAATTGTTAAATATTCTAAGCTTGAATAATGGCAAAAACTTGCATTTACTTTATAAGAATCATTCCTATTATTTTGAAGTTTTAGGTTTTAACAAAGAAACCAAAAACTTCACACTTGGCTTCGATGGCAAATCATTCGAAGTCGGTATAAAAGACCGCTTCGATCAATTATTACACAGCATGGGTTTAGATTCTCTTAAAAGCAGTAAAGTGAACGAACTTAAAGCACCTATGCCAGGACTGGTTCTTAGCATTAAAACAGCGGTTGGTCAATCGGTGGTCAAAGGTGATCCTATTTTAATATTAGAAGCCATGAAAATGGAAAATGTTATTAAATCGCCAACAGATGGTATCATTAAGTCTATCAATATTGCTGAAAAACAAGCTGTAGATAAAAATCAGATTCTCATTACCTTCGAATAGAAGGAAATTTATTTGCATTCCTTCTGCTAATCTATTGGTTTTTTACCGATTGAAAAGCCCATTTAGTATATTCATTTTGTCTATATAATAAATTTGTGTTATAATTGTAGCTTATATTACTACCATGACCATCACACAATTAGAATACATTATAGCGCTTGATACACATAGAAACTTTGTGAATGCAGCGGAAAGTTGTTTTGTTACCCAACCAACATTGAGTATGCAAATTCAAAAACTTGAGGACGAACTCGGTGTAAAAATATTTGATCGCAGCAAACAACCTGTAATACCAACACATATTGGTGAAGGAATAATTGCTCAAGGTCGCAATGTATTAAAAGAACACAGTAAAATTATTGAACTTATTCAAGATGAAAAGGGTGTCATTAAGGGCAATTTAAGACTAGGTATCATACCAACAGTTGCACCTTATTTAATTCCCCGATTTTTAATCAAATTTTTAAGTAAATATCCAGATGTTAATTTGATTGTAAATGAATTAACAACAGATCAAATTATTTACCAATTAAAAAATGATTTATTAGATTGTGGTATTATGGCTTCTCCAATCAAGGACAAAAATTTGAATGAAGAAACTTTGTTCTATGAGGAGTTTGTTACCTATGTCTCTCCATCCAATAAATTATCAAAGAAAACCACTGTAAAACCTGAGGATTTGGACCTTTCCGATATTTGGATTTTAACAGAAGGCCATTGCATGCGCAACCAAGTTATCAATATTTGTGGAGAGCGAAAGAAAGATGGTTTAAAGGCTAGGTTTGATTATCAAACAGGCAGTGTCGAAACGCTCAAAAGAATTGTTGATCAGGACGATGGAATCACCATTTTACCTGAACTGGCCATTTCGGAATTTGGACCTGATGAAATTGACAAAGTGCGCTATTTTAAATTCCCAGAACCGGTGCGAGAAATCAGCATTTTCACACATCGCCATTTTGTTAAGAAGAAATTAATTAAAACCTTAATGGATGAAATTATTTCTAACGTACCTAACAAAATGAGAAAAAAAGAAAAAAGAGATGTAGTGAAAATTCACTAAAATTTTAGAAAATCAAAATTTTAATTAAGGTAAGTATTACGAACGTAATAAAGACCGTTGTAAGTGTTTTTGGTGCAAGTTTTTGAGCAAACTTTACGCCATAACCTGATGCTAAAATTGCACTTGCTATTACTGGTATTAACAAAGGCCAAACCAAAAAGCCTGTCTGAAATTTATCATCTATAAAAGCCGTTGGTGTTAAGCTCGCATAAAAAACAATCAATGGTAATGCAATCATTGGAATGACAGACAATGATAAACCAGTGGCAAACCTAATAGGCAATTTGAGAACCTTGTTAAAGTATGGCACCATTACAACACCACCACCCAAGCCACTTAGAGCGGTTACCACCCCTGCAAACAATCCAGCAGGTATGAATTTACGTATGTTTGGAATAACTAATTCTGTTGCCTCAAGTTTATTTGAAAATAGCATTCTAATAGCCGTTAAGATTAAAATAAAGGCAAAAATATAATTGAATAATTGGGGATCGCTCAAATTATAATTAAAAATAAGATAGGTTAAGAACATTGAAGAAATCGAGGCAGATATTCCAGTGGCTAATGCTGAAGGCAAATGGGTATTCTTTAGTTTCAATTGTTTTATAGTTCCGCTTATTCCAACAGCAAACACAATTACTAAACTATTAGCTAAGGTGTATGCTACATTGCCCTCCGAAATCTTGTGGTGAGTTAAAATTAATTGAATCACTGGAACAAATACAATACCTCCACCAACACCCAACATACCTGCAAGAAATCCGCCTACAAGGCCAGCTAAAACAAGTAATAATATTTCTGTGATTGGCAACTTATTTGACTGTTAGTAAAGATTGGTAAAGGGCCTTATCATTGAAAATTTCTAATGCTTTCAAAACATCCGCATCGGCTGTAAAGGTCGATTCAATGAGCGCTTCTTCATAAAAATATCGACGAGCAATTTCAGATCTTAACAACGCTAAGATTTCATTTTTATTTTTCTCCAAATCAGCCATTTTTATTTTTTTTAGATTATTCTCTAATGTCTCAATTTCATTTTTCAAAGTGCCAATATAATCTTCCTCTATGGCTTTCTCCTTAAGGGTTTTTAATGCTATTTCAGAGTTGGTATTGTATACAAAATTATGTGCACTAACATAACTTTTGAATTCTGCAAAATCCATGTCTGTCAACTTAAAATTCTTAATCTCTGTGATGCTTTCATGCTCGCTTCTATAATGGGTTGCAAAATCAAAAATCATAAAATTCTTTTCTAAGCTTTTGGTCATGTTGGATAGTTTAACCTCTGGAACAACAAGATCAGGTTTTACGCCACCTCCATCATAAACAGTGCGACCATTGAGCGTTTTAAAGGCCTTTCTCATACTATCAGGCACAATACCAGCGCTGCCATCGGCATTCCTATGACTATAATCTAAAAGTTGTATACAGCGATTAGAAGGGATGTAATATTTTGCGATGGTAAGTTTCATTTGTGTGCCATAAGGCAGCCCTTTTGTATTTTGAACTAAACCTTTCCCAAATGTATTTCTTCCAATAATAATGCCTCTATCAAAATCTTGAATTGCACCGCATACAATCTCGCTTGCACTTGCAGAATGGCTATTCACCAATACCACCAATGGAATTTTAGCATCTGTCACCTGGTCGAGTGTTCGGTATTCTCGGTATGCTTCATCCGAGCGCCCTTTGGTAGTTACTACCAGTTGATTTATGCCTACGAAGATATTCACGATTCCGACAGCTTCATGAAGCAAGCCACCGCCATTATCTCTTAAATCGAGTACCACATTGGTAGCACCCTTTTGCTTAAGGTTTATCAATGCATCACGAACTTCTTTGGCGGCACCCATCATAAAATGGTCTAACTTAATATAACCTGTTTCAGAATTAATCAAGCCGAAATAACTCACATTCTTCAGCTTAATATCTTCACGTGTAATATCTACAAGCTTCTTAACGCCATCGCGTTCTATTGTTATGGTTACTTTTGTATTAGGTGCACCGCGTAAGGCATCACTCGATTCATCTAAACTTTTGCCAATAAAACTTTTTCCATTAATTTCAATTATTTTATCACCTACTCTTAAACCAGCTTTATCAGCGGCCAAACCACGGTAGACGATATTGATAAATTGATAATCACCTCGCTTTACACTGCTGCAACCGATGCCTCCATACTCCCCACTGCGCATTATCATTGCATCTTCTGCTTGACTTTCAGTGTAAAAATTTGTGTATGGATCTAAGGAGGATAACATGGCATCAATGCCTTTTTTCATTAAATCACCTGGTTTTATTTCATCAACATAACCTGTGTGAATTTCCTTATACACGCCACCAAATATTTCGATATTCTTACTTACCTCAAAATAATCATCTGCTTGTTTAAAAGCAAAGGTGAGAAGAAGAATAAATGAAATAAATAGAA
>CANFUB010000220.1 GCA_947450015.1 Bacteroidota bacterium
AGTACCAATCCTAACAAATGCAGAGATATCGCCATCTTTCAAATTCTTACCTTCGGCATGCACAAACATTTTCATGTTCTTGTAGTTACGAATATCTGAATTGGTGGTTTTATAGGCAGCTCTTGAATCACCTGCTTTTAAATTACAAACTTTTAATGATAGCGATTGCTCGTTTTGCTTAACAACATTTTGCGAAGTAGGGTCTTGCACACGGTTAATGCCAGGAGGCATGGTATAGCGAATAGGCGAGCGTTTGCCGTTCTCTTCGATGTTAACTGTAGAAACAACAAAGGTGGTATTGTCGGTAGGATCCACAGGCACTACTGCGCCTGGGGTATTCAATGATTGGGTGTATCTGCGCCAATCGGCTCTTACCAACTGCATTTGCGCAAATCTTATGATAGTGGTACTATCAAAACCTTTCATGTACATGCGCATGAAACGAATGGATTTAAAATCAGAGATACTACCAACAGATTTGGTGTACTGACGAATCGGCACTTTAATTTGTATCCATTTTATCTTTTCGGTTTTACCATTTTTCAATAGTTTGTCGACTTCAGAAACATCGGTTACAAAGCCTTTGCCTATTTCTAAATCGCTAGGACTTAAATCAATTTTATATTGAAAATAATCCTCCGATTGGTTCATGGTAAAGTCGGTATTAATGTCTTCGTTATCTGGTACGTTGGTAGCAGATTTTGGAGAACCATCAGCAAATTTATTCAAGGTTGAATTGCCTTCTAATGAGTTATAGCGTTTGTAGCGGTCTATTATATTGGTAAGGTTGCCATCGTAGCTAGGTTCGCGGTTGTGCAAGTAATTATCGTTCGATGGATCGGCAAATGCATCTTGGTATATTTTAGAATTTTTGCCATACATGGTATCCAATTTTTCTAAATACAATTTGTAATGCACGCGCTCATCTTCATCGTTCATACCGTCTAATCCTAAATCCTGAAATTCGCGTGAAGCAGGCTCGTTGTCGAAGGCATTGTTAATTTGCGGTAACAATGGCACTTTGCCGAAATTAGACTCATCCTCGTCGGTATGCAGTCCTTTGGCATTGTAGCCATTCTCAAATGCTTTTCTTCTATCAGGTAAAATGTCTTCACTCACGTTTCCTAAATCGATGTACAATTGACCTTTGTTGCTACCAGTGCTGTTGTATTTGAAAGGATCCATCATCCAGATTTCAATATAGTCGATATTGGCGGCTTCAAAGTCGTTACTCTCGATTCTGCGCATGATACCACCCCACGATTTGGTTGATTTTTTAAATGTACCATCTGGATTTAAATCAGCCGTATCGTAATTGTACATACCTTTTTCGCGCGGGAAATAGGCCAAATCTAAAGTAGGTAAAATAGAAGGGGCACCTTGTTGAATTTGTTTATTAGGGAATACTTCTGTTACCAATACTTCGCGCATGTAGTGGTTACTTTGCATTTGCACATCGTTTTTAATGTGTGTAGGCGTGTATTGATCGGCTCTATAAAACGTTGGATCGATGGTGTACCAAGCCAAGCGCGCTCTTTGAAAACCCCAAGGGCGTTTGTCTTGTAGTGCTAAATCCCATTCTGGGAACAAGTCTTTTTGGTATTGTGGCAAACTGGCCAATTTCCAATTCGAACTTAATTTCAAATCGAAAGTTGTTTCTGCTCCTTCGAAGTCATCTAAATAACTCACACCACGTGTATTATTTTGGCCTTTGGCTTTACCAGGAAATATGCGGGCATACTCGCCTTGAGCAGTTAATTTACTTTGTACTTTTGTTTCTATGAAGGGCAGTTTATCAACTAATTTTGTTAAGAATTGTGAAGGTGATGCATAACTAAAATCGGCCCCCATGATGGTGTTCAAAAGTGGTTCATCGCCAATATTGGTTTTAGGTGTAAGTGGGCGCTCATACATGTGCAAGATGGTGCCACCTAGTAATAATTTTTTATGGGCAGTGTAATCAAAGCGTGCACCAAGCAATGTTTTTTGTTGAATGTTAAACATGCTATTGCTCTCTGCTGAAACTTTAATTATGGCACCCGACTGCAAAATACCTTGGTTGATAATGGTAACCTTGCCCGCGTTGTAATCGACTGTGTAATCGACATTCTCTGTTAATTTGGTACCATTGGCAGTAACAATGACAGAGCCTTGCGGAACGTTCAGGGCATTCAAGGAAATATCTGCACTGCTGGTACCTTTGTAATTGCCCTTTAAGAAAAATTTATTGTGCACCACATCTTGTTCGGCCAACCATTTGGTACTATCGTAGAGTGCATCAAAAATATATTTATTGGCAATTGGGTCGCCAATCGGAAATTTACTTCTAAGGTGATTGCCAAAAGGCTCACGCACCGGAAAAATTACACGGCCTTGTTGTGATTGAAAAGTAACGCCTTCAATGACATCGAACACCCCATCGGCTTTGAGCTCTTGTTGGCGGTTAATGCGGTCCATGTTCATCACACGAATCAAAGGAATACCATCGCTCAGGCCAGGAATATTTTTCACTGGTAAGTAATTCAAATCGGCACCAGAGGGGTCATCGTTATAGATAATATCAAATTTTAAATCGGCCGCATTGATATTGAAAGAACCTAAAGAGTAAATGTTTTTCATCATCAGTTCCCACATTGGTAGGCGGGTACGAATGATATTGCCTTTCAACATTTTTACCATTAAAACTTTGCTATTGGCTCGGTCGCTGCTTATTTCAGAGGCAAACTCACCCACTTTATAGGCTTTACCATTCATGGTGTATTCGAAAGCAACGGCTAAAATCTCATCATTGTTGAGTGATGAATTTAAAGAGATATAACCCAAACGCGGATTAACACTAAATTCATTTTCGGTTAACTGACGGGCATAGGTTAATAATTCGTAATCTAGTCCTTGTTTTAAGTTGGGTTTTGATGTCAACTTATTCATTTCATCTAAACAATTTTTAGAAATGCGTGTGTTATTAGAAGAAAGTAAAGTTGCATATAAACTATTCGCGTTATTGTCTGCGCCCAATGGTGCAATGCCAGATGGCGGATCAATTGTACCATTATAAGGATTTTTTTCGCCAAGATCCATAACGGCCAATACATCACGGGTATTATCATAACTACCACTTCTATTAGTAACCCATACCTCCACACGGTTAATCACAATGCTAGAAGATACCAATGGCAGATTGGCCATGGCCACATCGAAATTATCTTTAAACTGTTGGCATAAGAAATAGTGTCTGTTTTGGTCGTAGTTGTGGGCTTGGATATTAAAGTTAGTCACCTGAGCACCACCATTCACGGTGGTTTCGGTGCGTTGACCTTTGTTTTGAGTAGCGATGGCAGTAACTTTTAATCTACCAAATTTGAAACCTGCTTTTATACCAAAGAGCGATTGACCAGCTTGAATCAAACTACCATTCAATGGCAAACTTACATTACCCAATTCTATTTTTTGTACGATTTGATCTTCTTTGCCCACCCAATCCAATTTGGTTTGGTTGTCAAAATCGAAGGTCGCATCGGTGTCGTATTTGATGCCTAGGTTTAATGCATTGCCGATTTTACCTGTAACGTTGATTTGTATTTTTTGATCGAAATCGAACTGCCCTGTTTTTTGTTGACGGGCACTAAACATTGGATTTCTAACGGTGTTAAAGTTGCCACCAAAGGTTAATTCGGCTGATCCACTCGGACGGATATCAATAAGCCCACCTCTAAATATTTTATCAATTACAGGCGGTGTTTTGATTAAGTCGATTTTCTTGTTGTTGTTGTAACTACTGCCCCCAGCATTGCTTTTGCTTCTTTGTTCAAAATATTTCTTTCTTTCTTCACGTGCACTTTCTTCTAAATATTCGTCTTTGGTAAGCGAGCGGGTCAATGTTTTTCTGCCAGCCACAATGCGGTACTCATCGTATTTGCCGGTACTTGCATTGTATTCAACCAAGGTTTTTACAGAAGGGTCGTTTAAGTCGATGTTGTTTTGAAAATCAGTATTACCACGACCGGTATTTTGCTTGATAGGGTATTTTAGGTCACCACTGTCTTTGCCAGATTTTTTGGTGCTATCGTTCGGTGAAAAGAAAGGGGTGTTGGCGGTGACTTTTTTGGTACTTGCTTTCTTAGCAAGGGGTGTAGCGGTGCTTCTATGGCTCTTTAAAACATCTGAACTAAGTTCTTCTTCTGAAGGGATATAACCGAAAGAGACTGCCATCTGATTGCCAGGTAAACTGAACAAAGGAATGGCAAGTGCAGAAATGAATAGGGCAAATAGCCTTACATTCCAGAGCCTTTGAATACGAAGCAATGAATTCACTACAATTATTTTATTTGAAAACGACAATACTAAATTTTTTTGTGTAAACGCTCGATTCTATAGGCTGATTTTATTAGGTGTAAAGTGCGAATATAACAATCTTTGCTATTATTTTATTGCATATGTCAAAAAAAAATGACAAAATTAAGTAGCGCAACAAGGCAGAATTACAAGGGGTTTCGAACGGTTCCTTAAAATTGGAAATAGATGAAAGGCTTCATCTCGCTCGACATGGTTTGGAAGATGAAAAACACGCACAATACAATGATGACCACCTTCATAGCTACTGGCGACTTAATAAAATACTTGCGGTATTGCCATTTGATATCAGAAGGCAACCAATGTACAATGAACCCTAAAGCCATTAAACTAAACACCTCCCAGAAATTGCCGATGATTTGTGGGGCAATTGAAAACTTAAGATCGTACACGATTTTTTGAATCACTTCGTTGGCTTGGTCCATGTCTTCGGCTCTAAA
>CANFUB010000221.1 GCA_947450015.1 Bacteroidota bacterium
AAAAGCCATGTGCCAATTGTTATTAGGAACAGTTTTAACGGTACCGTTCTGGAATGAATAGAATACATCATTGACATATCCGGGACCCATGTTGGTACTATCAGAAGTCGCACATTGAGAGAAAAGTTGGGTAGAGAAAGCGAGAAGGAGAATTAGAAATATTTTTTGTTTCATTATTGTGGAATTTTAAAGTGCTGCAAAATTACGTTTTTACTATTGGTATTAAAGAACTCAGTGTCTTATAATGACATAAAAATGACAAAAATCAACAACATTATTTTAATTAAATTTCAAATCGGTAACCAACGCCTCTGATCGCATTAATGTATTGCGGATTCTTAGGGTCAGATTCAAAGTACTTTCTAAATGACAAGATGAAATTATCAATGGTTCTGGTAGAAGGATAAACAGCATAGCCCCATACAGTTTGCAATATTTTCTCACGACTAACCACTTCGTTTTTATGTTCGATTAATAGTTTCAATAACAAGGCTTCCTTTTTGGTTAGGGTAAATTTGCCGTTTTGTGTTCTGGCTTCATAGGTTTCGAAGTTTACGTAATTGGTGCCAAACGTAAAGTCTTTAATCGAGTGACTAACCGTTGCTGCAGCATTGCCTTTGCGGGCTAATAAATTTTGTACACGCAATTGTAATTCTTCTAAGTTAAATGGCTTTGTTAAATAATCATCGGCTCCTTTTTTTAAGCCTGCAATTCTGTCTTCTGCAGAATTTTTAGCAGATAGAAATAGGATGGGTACCTCGGTATTTTTTAAGCGAATGTTTTCACAAACATTTAAGCCGTCAATACCTGGAATCATGATATCGAGCACTACTAGGTCGAATTGCTCGTCCTTAAAGCGTTTAATGGCTTCAATACCATCTTTCACACCCACTACCTTGTTGCCATCTAGTTCTAGGTTTAGTTTTACTAAATCCAATAAACTTGGTTCGTCTTCTACTAATAGTATTCTTTTACTCATAATAATTATGTTGTTTTAAATGTGATAATAAATTTTGCGCCTTTGGGTAAGTTGTCTTCAACACTGATTTTTGCATCGTGTACCAAAAGAATTTGTTTAACCAAGAAAAGACCTAAACCTGTTCCTTTGGTTTGACGGGTGTTTTCGTCGCCTATGCGGTAAAACTTCGAAAATATTTTCGACTTTTCTTTGTCCATTACACCAGGGCCATTGTCGGCAATGGTAATTTTTAGTTTCTTTTTTTCGGTTGTAAATGCAATGTTTAGTTCGGTGTTTTCGCCTGCATATTTAATGGCATTCTGAAATAGATTGCTAAACACCAAATTTAATGAAACATGGTCGCCCTTAATCAAATGTTCTTCATTTGGGAGATTGAAGGTGCCATTAAAATAGGGTGGATTCAAAATTTGTTCAGCGGCATGGTCAATAACAGAAACAATATCGATGGTTTCAAAATTATAACGGTAACTTTTGCCATCAATTTTAGTAGCCAAAAGTACGTTGTCTATGAGATCGTTTAAGCGATCGGCATTTTGTATGGTTTGATTAATGACTTGGGGTTGAATGGCCTCGTTGAGTTTTCTTTGTGAAAGTGTTTGTGCGCTTAATTTAATAGCGGCCAATGGGGTTTTTAATTCGTGGGTAACCGATAACAAGAAATTGTTTTGCATTCGGTTGAGATTTAAAAGCGATTCTAAACGCGAAAACACCCAGAGAACACCAAGTATGACAGCCAAAGTAAATACAATGGCCTCGGAATAAAAGGCTCTTATTTTTGTTTCAAAACGTTTGTTGATTTTAGCAAATTCTCTTTTGTTGGGTGTAATGGTTAGAAGATCACTAAAATTATTTTTACCAGCGTTGATGGTTAAATCAACTTCACATTTTTGTTCTTTTTTAAGTTGATTTAATAACTGGGTAAATTCTTTTTTATTGGCTTCGAAGGTCATGAAATAGCCAATCTCTAAATTCTCTTTTGTGTATAAAAAATTAACGAGGGTTTCTTTAATGTGGGCTGATTTATATTTGAGTGAATTGATTTCATAGGTGTGTTCCTTGTTTGTAAAATCAATTAATGAATATAGCCACCAGCCAAAGGCTGCTAGGATATAAAGAATTACCATCACAAGAAATAAACGTATTTTCAATAAATATAAATTGGTAGTTCAAATATAATTCAATTTATTTGATGTTATGGATTTGCCCCGCTTTACTTTGCAACAACTCGCCTTAAGAAATGGACAAGATAAACCTGAAATATGGATTGCCTTTAAAGGAACAATTTACGATGTAACAGATAGTCGTTTATGGCGTGGGGGTAAGCACTATGAGCACTGGGCCGGTCAGGATTTAACAGCGGAATTAAGCAAGGCTCCGCATACAAAATCTGTCTTTGAACGCTTTAAAGCAGTAGGGGTTCTAAAGGAAATTTGACAATCTTTTTACAAATCTATTTTCTCTACACGCTTCTCGTGGCGTCCACCTTCGAAGCTTGCATTTAAATAGGCTGCAACAATTTCTGTTGCTGTTGAATTGTTGATGTAACGCGCAGGTAAACAAAGTATGTTGGCATTGTTGTGTTGTTTTGCTAGTGCACCCAATTCTGGTAACCAACACAATGCTGCTCTGATGCCCACATGTTTATTAGCGGTTAAGCATACACCATTGCCACTGCCACACAATAAAATGCCCAAAGTATTGGCCTCAGATAAAACGTCGTTAGCCACCTTGTGCGCGTAATCTGGATAGTCTACCGATTCGGTATTGTAAGGTCCAAAATCTTTGACCGTATAGCCCAAAGCTTCTACGAATAATTTTACAGCTTCTTTTTGTTCAAAGCCTGCATGGTCGCTGCCAATAGCGATATTAGGTAAATTGTTGTTCATCTTGCTTTTTTTGTTTTTCAACGCGTTTCGTAATAATCACACCCATTTCAAATAAAGTATAAAGTGGAATGGTTAAAATTACTTGACTCACGATGTCGGGAGGTGTTACAATGGCTGCAATTATTAAGATAATAATAAAAGCGTATTTGCGGTATTTTTTTAGAAATTCAGAGGTGATGATACCAATTCGCGCTAAAAAATACATGAGCACTGGTAATTCAAATATTAAACCTGTACCCAATACCAAAACACTCATAAACGATACAATACTTTGTATATTGATCTCGTTTTTCACCAAGGTACTTAAGGAGTAACGCGCAAAGAAATTGATGGAAATAGGGCAAAGGATAAAGTAGCCAAACGCGACACCCGTTAAGAATAAGCCAGTGGTATAAAAAACAAACCCTCTGGTATTTTTTATTTCTTTATTGCTAAGTGCTGGTTTAATAAAGCGCCAAATTTGCCAAAGTATAAATGGCATGGCCATAATAATTCCAACTAAAAACGCCAATTTAAAGGACATCATAAACTGTCCTGCCATTTCGGTATTTTGCAATGAAATTTCAAAATCCTTAACACAGAGTTGGTCGTTGTGGTAATAGGCTTGCGACCATTCACACAATTTACGGTAAGTAAAAAAATCTTTGCGAAGGGGCCCTAGAATAATACCATGAAAAATATAATCGATGTATACAAAGGCAATGATGGTAAAAAATACGATGCCTAATGCTGCTCTTAATAAATGTTTGCGCAGCTCATCGACATGGTCGAAGAAAGACATTTCTTTCTCTTCGCCCACACTTTCGTTATCTATATCTACTTGATCTAATGACATGCTTACATTACCATACCGCCACAGATATTAATGGTTTGTCCTGTGATATAAGTACTCATATCACTTGCTAAGAACAAACATAAATTGGCAACATCTTCGGTAGTGCCACCTCTTTTTAATGGAATGGTATCAATCCAAGCGGTGCGAACTTCTTCTTTCAATTCAGCGGTCATTTCGGTTTCAATAAAACCTGGTGCAATGGCATTGCATCTCACATTTCTACTGCCTAATTCTTTGGCAACAGATTTGGTAAAACCTATTAAGCCAGCTTTACTTGCTGCGTAGTTAGCTTGACCAGCATTGCCTGTAATACCGACAATAGAAGTCATGTTTATGATACTACCTGCTTTGTTTTTAAGAAATACTTTCAAGCAAGCTTTGGTTAAGTTAAAAGCTGATTTTAAATTGGTGTCCATCACTTCATCCCATTGGTCTTCGCTCATGCGCATCAACAAGGTGTCGCGTGTAATCCCAGCATTGTTAATCAATACATCGATGGTGCCAAAATCGGCAGTCACCTGATCTGCTAAGGCTTGTGCGGCATTAAAGTCAGCTGCATTGCTTTGGTAGCCGATGGCTTTGATGCCATATTTTGCAGTTAATTCAGCTTCGAAAGCTTTTGCTTTTTCTACTGAACTTGCATAGGTGAATGCAATGTTAGAACCGTTTTTTGCGAAAGCTTCAGCAATGCCTTTACCAATGCCTCTGCTAGCGCCTGTGATAAGAGTTGTTTTACCTTTTAACATAATTATTAAAGGCGCAAAATTAGGTAAAATTTAGATTCAATGAATTAAATAATAAATTTAGAATAGTGAAATTGTTTTAATCTTCGGAAATGCCGTGTTTTACAGCAAAGGTGGCCAATTGAATGCGGTTTTTAGCACTTAGTTTTACCATTATTTTCTCAATGTAGCCTTCAACAGTTCTTAAGTTTATGTCAAGAATAGCCGCAATTTCTTTTGATGATAAACCTTTAGAAATAAGGTTAAGATATTGTTTGTCTTTATCTGTTAAGGAAGCAAACATGGCACTGTCTAACCCACTAAGCTCCATTTTATTTTTAAGCGT
>CANFUB010000222.1 GCA_947450015.1 Bacteroidota bacterium
AGAATTGTTTTTGGTTGGTGTTTGCACTTAAATACAAAGCATCACTAGTGCTAATAAAGTACTGTTGATTCCAGCGCGTTAAGGCAACAAAGGTATCATACACCCTAGTGCTGCCTTTTAGATAATAAAAACTATTTGGCAGTTTACCAATGGGCAAAGTGTCTTTTTGAGGATCTAAATTCAAGCGGGTAAAAAAACTTGAAACGCTATCGAATGTAAAACTTACGGCATGGTAACGCGCATCTGGGTTGTTGCGTTTTGGACAACCAAATTGACTATCGCTGGTGCAACTGGTGAAAAAAAACAAGCCAATAAAAAAATAGATTTTTATAAAGGCATTTTGCAAAACTGCTCGCATTATTTGCAATACATATTCATATAAGAAACAGCCGAAGTATCGCCCATGATTTTGGCCAATTCAAAGTCTTTGCAGGCTAGTTTTTGTTGCCCTATATTCACCAAATAAATGCCCCTGTAAATTAAAGATTGTGTACGCTCTGGATTCAACTCCAATGCGGTTGTAAAATCGGCTATGCCTTGCTTATAATCTTTTTTTGTACCACAACACATGCCGCGGTAATAATAACTGTTCTCGAAACGTCTGTTGCACTCTATGCTCTGTGTTAAACTCTCCATAGAGCCTGGCAAATCGTTTTGGTTAATTTTAAACGATGACTTTGAAAAATGCGCCATCAAAAAGTCGGGCTTCTTTGCAATCGCTTTATTCATATCTGCAACACCACCGGCATAGTCACCTTTAAAAGATTTAACAGTACCACGCCCGTAATAAGCCAATACAAAATCGTTATTCAATTCAATGGCTTTGTTGTAATTCACCATGGCATCATCTAAATCGCCCATGATAAAATAAACCTGACCCAAACCATAATAGGCTTTGTAGTTTTTAGGCTCCTCTTCTATCGCCATGTTAAACTCCTTAACACTGCTTTCAAAATCACTTTCTAAAATAAAATCATTGGCTTTAATTAAGTGTTCGTTGTAAAAAGCATTCGCTCCTGAAGCTGTTTTTATTTTGGGCTTATTGTTACACGCACTTGTTAAAAAGCTAGCGACCAATATGGCTAAACCAGCAAATAGTTGAAAGGATTTGTTTTGCATTGCTCAAAAGTATAGAATTGATGGGAAGAAACAAAATGGAACATAGGCAGTGGGCAGTATGCAGTTGGCAGTATGCAGTTGGCAGTATGCAGTCGGCAGTTGGCAATTGGCAGACGCCTGTGGGCAGTTGGCAGTATGCTGTATGCCGAATGCAATCAAATAGGTTGTAGTCAATTTTGTTGATGAAAGAATCTTATAACAAAAAAACATACCAAGCAGTCTGTTTTTTCATTAACACTTTAACCAGCCTGTGATACTTAGGCGGGGACTATTGGTTACCAAGACTTCGTGTAACAATTCATTGCTTTTGAAAAAAACGCATTGGTCGTTTAAAGGGGCTATCATTTGTTTTCCTTTTTCGCCATACACACATAACTCGCCACCATCGGCTTGTATCCAATCGGCATTCAAATAAATAATCACCGAAAACTGTCGCGCATCCTTATCGCGAAACTGGTCGCGGTGGGGCTTGTAATAACTGCCTACGCCATAACGTGTATAATGAAACTCGTAACTTTTAATACCTGTATAACAGGTGGTGTTCAAATGCAAAACAAAAGCATCCATCACATCGAAAAAATGGTTTTCAAAAACATTGTTGTGCACCCTATCAAGCCAATGAATGGTATCTGTTCTGTGCTTTTCTTTGGTGTCTGTTAACTCACCCCAACCAGTACCTGCACTGAATAATTGCTGTTGATGATGTAAGTCTATTAAATTGTCTTTTAAATGTTGTGCTAAGTCTAGGCCTAAAAAGGCTTGCGCAATGCCAATCTCATTTTCAAGATAACCTTCAATGAGGGCATCAAAATTGTTTACCATCTAATTACATTATTCTGCATCAGTCATTTTTTTCAAAGATAGTTGCTTTACAAATTGAAACTCGATTTAATATCACCTTAATATTATTTAAATTTTAAGTAAATAAAAATGCCCATTTTAAAACTAGACTACCCTTAAATAAAAGTGCAAAAAAGTTAGCTTAAAAAACATCTCCTATAAATTTACACGCTAGCTGTCAAACACTTAGTAAAACACTCTGTCTATTTGAAAAGAGTTTTGTATTTTGCATGCAACTAATACAAATCATACAGCAAAGTGATTATCCCTGAATTTCATACCCAAGAAGTAGAACGACTCAAGGCCTTGGCTTCTTATGGCCAAATGGACTCCCCTCCAAGTGCCGACCTCGATGATTTAACAAATTTGGCATCTGAAATTTGTCAGACACCTATGGCCCTAATCACACTCGTGAATAGTTATCGCCAATGGTTTAAATCTAACAAAGGTATTGGCGTAAGCGAAACATCAAGAGATGTCGCTTTTTGCGCCCACGCTTTGTTATGCAACGAAGATATCATGGTGGTAGAAGACACTAGAAAAGATAAACGCTTTGTTGACAATCCATTTGTTGTTAACGATCCTCACTTGGTATTTTATGCAGGCGCCATTTTAAAAACACCGGAAGGCTTGCCACTCGGTACACTTTGTGTATTAGACACCAAACCACGCCACTTAAGCGAAGAACAATTGCATGCCTTAAAGACCATTGCCGACCAGGTGATGTACCGCTTTGAATTGCAAAAAAAACAAAACCAATTATTGGAATTAAGTGGTGAATTACAAAAGAAAAACGATGAACTTTTGCGTTTTGCATATGTGGCTGCGCACGACTTAAAAACACCCTTAAGCACCATCGATGCACTTATTAATTTAGTGCAACAAAAACACTCCGACCAGGTGGATGCAGAAGGTAAAAAGATACTGTCCTTCATTAAAAATTCATCCGACCGTTTGAACAGAATGGTAGAAGGCTTATTGAATTTCTCGCGTCTAGAAAATATTGACACTAGCAACAAAACACCTATTGACTTAAAAAACCTGATTCAGTATTTAAAGAAAATTTCGGGGAGTAAAATACCGGTTAAATTTAAGCTCAATACAAAATTAGAGGAAGTCGTTTTAAACGATACTTTGCTCGATCAAATTTTAATGAACTTGGTGAATAACGCCATTAAACACAGTGATAAAGATTTTGTTGAAATTGAATTAGGTGTTTCAGAAACCGAAACGCATTATAATTTCTACTTAAAAGACAACGGACCTGGTATCGCAGAAGAACATTTAAGCAAAATCTTCACCTTGTTCGAAACAATTGCATCTAAAGACCGTTTCGGAGAAAAAGGCAATGGCATAGGCTTGGCTACTGTAAAAACCTTAATCGAAAAGAACAAGGGCAGCATTTCAATTGAATCGGTGCTTGGCGAAGGCACAACATTTGAATTCACATTGAGCAAATAAGTAGCCGCTTAAAAAACATACCAATTGGTATGTTTTTTACAAATAAAAATCTTTATCCTTATGCACGCACCAAATTCAAATGAATACAATCCCTATTTTGAAACCTATATCAAATTGGTGGACGGTAGCAATTTTGAGAATAGTTTAACACAAAACACAAGTGCTATTCTGAATTACTTCTCAAACATCACCGAAGCTTCGGCCGATTATCGCTATGTCCCAGACAAATGGTCGGTAAAAGAAGTGCTCATGCACATTGTAGATGTTGAACGCACCATGTTTAACCGTTTGTTTGTTGCAGCCCGTGGCGACCAACAATCACCACTTTTTAAAATGGATGATGCCCTCTACCAACACAATGCAAATGCTGCTACACGCACATTAAAAAGCATTTTAGAAGAATTTAATTTGGTGCGAAACAACACCCAATTTTTCATCGGAACACTGAACCGTTCTCATGAAATGTTAATTGCCAATACAACGCCTGTTCCAATTACTGTGCGTGCATTGGCCTACATTATTATTGGGCATGCCGCCCACCATTTAAATGTACTAAAGGAACGTTATTCCCAATAAAAAATCCCATGGCATTCAGTGAAGCAATTGCAGAACGCATTCGAAATTATTTTGTCGACCATCATTTGTACGATGTAGAAGAAAAAAGAATGATGGGTGGACTTACTTTTATGCTCAATGGTAAAATGTGTGTTGGTGTTTTTAAAGCTAATTTAATGTGTCGCATCAATCCTGCAGAACACGAAGAAGTCATTGAAGAGAATGGCTGCAGCACCATGGAGTTTAACGACAAAGGTCTGCATGGCTATGTGCTTATTGAGGAAGCAGCCCTTCATAAAATAGAAACCTTTGCCTATTGGATGCAAAAGAGCATTGCCTTTAATCCCCAGGCAAAGGCTTCTAAAAAGAAATAAGTTAAAGCTTATATTTTTATGCCAAAATAATTGGCTAAATCAGCAGAATTTTTCACTTTGTCATTAGCCCTTGTAACAGTGAATGTATAATCACCATCGGCCTTCACACCGAGCGAAGAAAATGCTACTACATCTAACAAATACAAGTCGCCTGTAGTTGTAAACATGGCCAACGCATTTTTACCATTTGGATTGCACCTAAAGTTATTGGCATCAAAACTAAAGGCCCCATTGAAATCTAAATCGATTAAAGACACCAAATACGGATTCAAAATTTCTTTTCCATTTTCATCTTTGTACTTTGCATTCACCTGAACAACCCTTGGCAACTGATAAATTTGATCGCAATTGTAAACCCCAAAAGATGGAACATTTAAACCTTCTATAATATCTGGATAGGTGTGCCC
>CANFUB010000223.1 GCA_947450015.1 Bacteroidota bacterium
ACAATCTCGATGAATTAATCGATAGCCAATTAGACACAATTAAAAATAGAGACATTGCCGTTGACTTGCGCATTATGAATGGCAATGCACTCTACTCTATGATGGTAACAATTGCCGCTAAAGGCATTCTTTGCTGGTTAGACATTAGTGAAAAACGCTACAATGATTATATTTTATCTGAAAACCATACCATTGATGGGCATATAATTGATGGGCACATTGCCGCTAAAGGCGTAGTGAATGCGAGTGCAACAGGCTTAAGTGCAGGCACCGTTTTTAGATTTACAAATACTGGTAGTTCGTCTTTGAATTTTTATTTTGCAGTTAATCCTATCGACATCAATTTATCAAATGCTGTAGAGATTATGCCTGGTGAGAGTCATACTGCTACCGCCAATAACATTGGTTACAATGAAGCAACAAATACCACACGCCTTATTGTAAATAATCCTGGAATTCTTGAAAGCACTTACGCAATTGAATGGAATTAATTAGCGTTGGTCTATAATTGCTCCTGCTTTGTATTGATAGATACCTTGAAGTTTACCATCTTTTAAATAATAGGTCCACTCCCCTTCTTTCAAATCCTTCACAAATTGCCCAGTTGCATTTAGCTGGGCAGTTTTATAATAAAACCAACAAGTGCCTTCCCTTTTGTTTTCGCTATAATTAATTTTACTAGCTATTACACCACTGTCAAAATACGAACACCATAGGCCATCCTTTTTTTTATTTTTCAAATTCCCCTCAGAAAATTTCCTGCCATCGACAGCAAAATAAACAGTGAAACCATCTGTTTTTGGTCGCGGTGTAAGGGTTCTTCGAACCGCTGTTGAAAGTGTATCGACATATTGAATTTGTGATGGATCTAGGCGTAAGGTATCATTGATAAAAAAATCATAGTCGGCTGTGCTGACACTTGTTTGCCCCCAAATATTTAATGAATAACCAAGGCAGGCGATTGAAATAATCAAAACCTTTAATTTCATCTTGAAAATATTTTGAATTACAATTTGAATTTAGCAACCAATGGAATTACACGTCCTCTGCCATAAGCCTTGCTCGAAACCCTTAAAATTGGTGGCGCTTGGTAGCGTTTGTATTCATTGTTATTGACCATTTTAATACTACGCTCAACCGTTTCCTTGTCATAACCCATCTTAACAATATCGGCAAGACTTAATTGTTCTTCAATGTATGCTTTCAGTATGGCATCTAAAATTTCATATGGCGGCAAACTATCACTGTCCTTTTGATCGGGTCTTAGTTCTGCACTCGGTGCCTTATCAATAATATTATTGGGAATAATGGTTTGGTGTGCATTGATTCTTTTGGCAAGTGCAAACACATCGGTTTTAAAAACATCGCCAATTACACTAATGCTGCCACACATGTCGCCATACAATGTAGTATACCCAACAGACATCTCACTTTTATTACTTGTATTCACAAGAATGGCGCCCATTTTATTGCTAAAGGCCATCAACAAAACAGCCCTACTTCTGGCTTGTATATTTTCTTCTGCCACATTAAATGGCAAACCGTTAAAAACTGGATTGAGTGTAGTTTCAAAACTTTCAAAAATATTTTTAATAGGTAAAATATGGTAAGGATTCTGAAGTATTGTTGATAGTTCTTGCGCATCCTTCACACTTCCTTCGCTGCTAAATTGCGAAGGCATTAAAATGGCAGTAACATTTTCACCCCCAATGGCCTCGCTTAATAAGGCTTGCACTACAGCTGAATCGATACCCCCCGAAGAACCAAGCACAGCTTTGGTAAATCCCATTTTAGAAAAATAATCGCGGATACCAAAAACCAAAGCTTTATGCAATTGCTCAATGCGTTCTTGTTCTTCGAATGCTTGCTCAGGTAGGGCTGCATTAAAATCAACGTAAGCCAATTCTTCATCAAATGATTTCAATTGCTTGGCAATGCTACCATTGGCATTTATAAATAACGAGTTGCCATCAAAAATTAAATCGGTATGTGCGCCTACTTGGTTAACGTATAATAAGGGAAGTTTAAAATTGACGGCTTGGTTGCGCAGGATTTCATACCTTGTTTTTTCTTTGTCTGCATTGAAAGGCGATGCCGAAATATTGAGAATTAATTGAGGATTAAATACACTTAAGTTTTTCAATGGATCTTCGGTGTAACTAAAAAAGTCCATCTCATCCCATAAATCTTCGCAAATGGTAATGGCTGTATTGACCCCATTAATATCAACTGTTTTGAAAACCTCGTTGCTCTGAAAATAACGGGCTTCACTAAACACATCGTAAGTAGGCAAAAGCGTTTTATAAATTGAATCGACATGCACCCCATCTTTAAGAATACAAGCTGCGTTATAAAGACGCCTTCCTTTTGCATGGGTATTGATTACCGGACAACCAACAATGGCAGTAATACCAATGGTTGATTTTGTAATCTCATTTAATGCCTCAGCACATTGCTGAATAAAATGAGGGTAATCTAATAAATCGTCAGGTGAATAACCACAAACTGCAAGTTCGCTAAAAACAACTAAGCTCGCACCTTCGATGCGAGCCTGTTCTATAGCCTTAATAATTTTAGCAGTGTTACCTGCAAAATCACCGATTGTATAATTAAGTTGGGCAAGAGCGATTTTCATACGCCCCACAAAGAACGTGGTTTAAAAGAAAAATCCCAACTCTAAACCCATAACATTGTTAATCATTTTCGACTTTTTATCATTTAAGATATCGCTAAATCCATTATTGAATCTTAGGCCAGCATAAAAACTCGTATTACCACTCAAATTGTATTCGATGCCTAAGCCTAATATCATAGAGGCACGCAAAGCATTAATATTATCTTGGTGTGTATTCAAATCGTATTTGTCATTATCACTAGCATTTGGAATGTACTTCTCGTTGATTGGAAAATCTGGATTGCCAACCCCTTTGGCAGATGTGGTAACTTGGTTACCGATCAAAATACCAGGTGCTATTCCAATTTGACCCCAATAGCGCATGCCATTGTTTTCATTTGTTCTGAATTTAAAAGTCAATGGAATCTCAATGTACTTTAAACTGTATTTATAAGTTACATTTTTATATTTATTGATGGTAGATGGTGTGCTAATTGCAAAGATTGAATCATCTTTCATCTTCATTCTATTCGACATTGATGTAATATTAATTTCGGGTGTGAAAAAATAATTATCAGCCAATTTTATATCGGCCATAACACCAAACGAAAAACCAATACCTGAGCCATTCTTTACAACATTAGAGGTAACCGCTTTGGTCCAATCAATGCCTGGAATTATTTTAAATCCTATGCGAAAATCTCTATCGTCTTGTGCCTTTGTGTTTAAAACAAAAAAAGTCAAAAGCGATAATAAAAAAGTTGATTTAATCGTTCTATTCATGATATTATTATTTAATTTGCACAAAAATGACTAAAAAATTTATATTTATCACTAATTCATTTGCATTATTTATCATGCTGTTAATTAGTGGATGTACCGAAAATCGCCTTGATGTGAATGTTTCAAACATTGATGTAAAACTTGATATTAAACATTTTGAAACCGACTTGTTTGAAAACAAGATTTTAGATTATGCTACAGCTAAAAAGAAATACGGTTATTTTATTGATGATTACACACAGGGTATTCTAGGTATACCTGGCGATAGCGTTACCGCTTTCAATCAGTTAATGCAAATGAAAGCGAATGCAAACATGCAAAAAGTGTATCAAGAGGTAAAAGAAAAGTATCAAAATTTTGAACCCTATAAAGCAGAGTTAACCAATGCTTATCAGCACTTCAAATATTATTTTCCTAATGAACCAATTCCTAGCATTATTACATTTACAAGCAATTTTAGCTTTTATTTAAATCCTGTAGGTGAAGGTTATATTGGAATTGGATTGGACATGCACATGGGTGCCGATTATAAAATATATGACTATGCCAATATTGAAAAATACTGGCGTAAAATTTTAACACCACAAACCATTGTAACGAATCATATGATGGCGCATGCCAATGACATGTTTGCAGGCAGTAACATGCACACCACCTTGGCCGATGAAATGATTTACTATGGCAAGCTTCTCTATTTTTTAGACGCTACTGTGCCAAAAGTGGCCGATGAAGTAAAAATTGGCATGACAAAGGCAGAATTTGATTGGTGCAAGCAAGAAGAAAAATCAATTTGGGCATTTTTAGTAAAAGAAAAATACCTTTACGAAACCGAAAGTAAAAAGTATGAAAAACTCATCAACGAAGGCCCAAAAACAATTTTAAGTGGTGTACCAGATGAGGCCCCTGCAATGCTTGGACGTTTTACAGGCTGGATGATTGTAAGAAAATACATGGCTGAAAATCCAGATGTAACGCTGCCAGAATTAATGAAAGATAGCAATGCCAAAGGGATTTTGCAAAGCAGCGGCTACAAACCGGAATAAATAGCAGAAACTGTTCGGCATATAATTTGTCTAACTAATGCTAAAACATCTATATGCAACCCAATATACCAGCATCTGACTTACCCCGCGTAGTAATTATAGGCGGAGGTTTTGCTGGATTAAAAATCGCATCAGGTTTAAAAAACAGTTCCTTTCAAATTGTACTTTTAGACAAGAATAATTTCCATCAATTTCAACCGCTTTTTTATCAAGTGGCCACAGCAAGTCTCGAACCGAGTGCCATCGCTTTTCCCTTTCGAAAAATTTTTCAAAATTATAAAAATTTTCATTTTAGGGAAACCACTGTTA
>CANFUB010000224.1 GCA_947450015.1 Bacteroidota bacterium
ACGGTGATGTGGTATTCAATTGCCAATAAGCGAATTATTATAGTGGCTAGTTTGTTTTTAGTAATTGAATACTGTCCAAAATCCTTTGTGTTTATGGATAGCCAAGACATGCCAATGGTGTACAAATCACTAGCGACCAAACCGACTGGTACCCTGTTGCCGATACCTTTTGGTTTCCGCGATGGCATTAAGGAAACAGGAAAGTTTAATACCGATGATTTCTTGTACCAAACGGTGCATCAGAAACCTATTATAGGGGGTTATTTGTCGCGTTTGAGTGAGGCCAATTTCGATCAATATAAAAGTAATGAAACCATTCAGCAAATGTATCAATTGATGAAGGACAGCAGCGCATCGGAACCAAAGTTAAACAGCTTTGATTTGCCTGTTAAATACATTGTTGTTAAGCCCAATTATATCAAACAATTTGAGCCATACTTAGACAGCGCTGCATGCAATCAAATAAGCAGTAAGAAAAAAATAGATGGCTATTTGTTGTATGAGTTAAACTAGGCGTTTAATTCGGCATTTGGTGCAATTTTTTTCACCAAGCCTTGCAAAACTTTGCCTGGTCCTAATTCAATAAAGTTTGTCGCCCCATCTGTTACCATGGCCTGTACGCATTGGGTCCATTTTACGGGAGCAGTTAATTGTTTCAAAAGATTTGATTTTATTTCCATCGGGTCACTCACAGCACTAGCAGTTACGTTTTGGTAAACTGCACAAATTGGGTGACTAAATAAGGTTTGTTCAATGGCAACTGCTAATTTCTCCTCTGCTGGTTTCATTAAAGGGGAATGGAAAGCGCCACCTACTGGCAATACCAATGCGCGTTTAGCACCTGCTGCTTTTAGTTTTTCGCAGGCTTCATTAATGGCTTCTATATCGCCTGAAATAACCAATTGACCAGGACAGTTATAATTGGCAGGAACTACAATGCCACTTGTAATGCTGGCACATATTTCTTCCACTTTGCTATCTTCTAAACCCAATACCGCAGCCATTGTGCTAGGCTTAAGGGTACAGGCTTCTTGCATGGCCAATGCGCGTTGGTGTACTAACTTAAGTGCTGCCTCGAATGTGAGTGTATTATTCGCAACCAATGCTGAAAATTCACCTAAACTATGACCCGCCACCATATCCGGTTGGAAATCGTTGCCAAGTACTTTGGCGGCAATTACAGAATGTAAAAAAATAGCTGGTTGGGTGATATTGGTTTGTTTTAATCCTTCATCTGTGCCGTTAAACATTTCATCTGTTATCCTAAATCCTAAGATGGCATTTGCTTGTTCAAATAAGTCTTTTGCAAGTTCAGATTGATCGTATAAATCTTTGCCCATTCCTACAAACTGAGCGCCTTGACCGGGAAATATGTATGCTTTTTTCATTTCTATGGTTGGAATTTTAGTCCGAGGCAAATGTAATTAATCGAAATAATTTATTCTTTATTATTAAAAATAATTTAATATTGAATCAAATAATTTTAATCATATGAAAGAATATCTACAACTTTTTAGAGGCTCGGCATTTACAGGTGCATTTGGATTATACAAACGTATTTTGCTGTCGAACATCATTATGAACGTGCTCATTTTTTTGGTGAGCGGGGCCATTTTATTGCCATTAATATTAAATGGCTTAGGTTGGGAGTTGGCCGATTTGTTGAGCTTTAGGCAGAAACTACAAGAAATGTTCAGTCATATTACGCCAGGTAGCAATCCATTGGAAAGCTTTATGCAATTGTTTGGTAGTATAAATTACGCCTATATTTTTCTTGCAGGACTTATTGCATTGTTGGTTTCAGGTTATAAGAATATTGCCTTTTATCGTTTAAATGATAACGAGGTAAGACATGGGAATCGCAGTTTTTTAACAGCCTTGAAAGAGGGTTTTTCTGAAAAAATGTTTGCCATTATAGGGCTTTCATTTGTGCTAGGATTAATCATGTTGGTGGTATTTCTTGTGTATGCCCTTGTCGTATTTTTACTATACTCTGTGGCAGCTTTCATCGGTATTATCTTCGGTTTTATATTGTTTTTTGTGGTCTCTATTTTCTTAATTCGCTTTATGTTCGCCTCGCCTGCAATGGTGCATGGTAACATGGGTATTTTCGAATCGATTAATTACAGTTTTAAAAACATCACTTGGAAACGGGCAGCCCTTTTGTTTTTAATGGGAATCGTGGCCTTTATTGTATCAGCTTTGTTAGGAATGATCATTGGATTGCTAACCAATTTAATGGGATTAAATGCAGAAGGTGCAAGCTTTACCATGTTGTGCATTGGTCAAGTAATAGAGACCCTCACCAATTCCATCATTTCTGCATTCTTCTTAGCAGCCTTCACCGCCATTTATTTCAGATACAGCGATGACAGTGATGAGGAATCCCAAGGAATTGAAGAGCACTTTATTAATTAATTACATTCTACGTGGATGTCAATTAGGCGATTGCCTGCAACACGCGAATTGACATCCCCTTTGATATCGTATCCCTTTTGTGGGAGATAGGTTAACGTTAAATCATTCGTGCTTATTTTGCTGTTTGATTTTACGACCAAAGTTATTTTTTCGATGGTTTTATTAGGGGTATACATAACCTCGGCCAATTGCAATTGAAGACTTGGATTATTGGCGCTATAGGTGATAAATACAATGCCATTTTCTGACCGCAAAGTATCTACTTCGTATTGGTCGCGTTGCTGCGGTTTAATAAAAGCAAACGTTTTAAACACCAATAATTCTTTTGCCCAGTTGGGTTGTTTTTCATCGTTCGAAAAAACATTTTCTTTGTCGACAATGGTCCTTGTTAAGCTCACTTGTTGGTCGTTTAAAAGTTTGATTTCAGAATTAAAAAATGCTTGGAAGTCGAAGACATTAATTGGCTTCAAAGGCTGTGCTACCTTATTTTGACAAGCAAACAGTGCCATCATTGTGATGACGAGAAGTGTATTTTGTAGCTTGTTTGGAGAAAAGTGTAAATTCAATTTTGCAATATTTTAAAATAAATAATCACCATCCATTTCAGCAGGTTTTTCGATACCTAATAATTTTAAAATAGTAGGTGCTACATCTGCTAATTTACCTTTGTTAGGAATGCTTTTGCACTTATCGCTAATGATGAAACAAGGGACAGGGTTCATGCTGTGTGCAGTGTTAGGTGTGCCGTCTGTATTCTTCGCTTCATCTGCATTGCCGTGGTCGGCCAATATGATGAATTGATAGCCATGGGCTAAGCCTTTTTCAACAATTCTTTTGACACAAGCATCTACTGTTTCGGCCGCTTTGACAATGGCTTCCCAAACACCAGTATGGCCTACCATATCGGTATTGGCAAAATTCAAACATATAAAATCATGGGTTTCGCTTTCAATGGCTGATAATATTTTTTCAGTCAGTGGCAATGCACTCATTTCAGGTTGTAAATCGTAGGTAGGTACTTTTGGAGAAGGCTCCATTATTCTTGTTTCACCTTCAAAGGCCTGTTCTCTGCCGCCTGAAAAAAAGAAAGTAACATGCGGATATTTTTCGGTTTCTGCAGAGCGCAATTGTGTATATTCATTGTCGCTTAAAATTTCACCAAGGGTATTGTGCGTGTGTTGCGATTTAAAAACAATGTTGACACCCTTGTATGTCTCGTCATACTCGGTCATGGTGGTGTAATTAATAGCCATGGTTTTCATCTGTTGTTCTGGTACATCCATTTGGGTTAATACCTGAGAAATTTGGCGACCTCTATCGGTTCTAAAATTAAAGCAAAAAACAGCATCCCCATCTTTAATTTGTGCAATAGGATTGCCATTGGAATCGCAAATAAGCGATGCTTTTATAAATTCATCTGTCAAACCTGCTTTGTAATTGGCATCAATGGCTTCGCCTGCATTGTTGTAATGTTCGCCTTGTCCATTGATCATTAAATGATACGCCAACGCAGTGCGTTCCCAACGTTTGTCGCGGTCCATGGCGTAATAGCGACCAATTATAGAAGCGATTTTAGCATTGGTATGGGCGATGCGGGCTTCCAATTCGCTAATAAAGTTTTTACCACTGTGCGGATCCGTATCTCTTCCATCGGTAAAAGCGTGTATATAGATTTCTTTTATACCTTTTTCAGTAAATATTTTGCAAAGCTGAATCAAGTGTTCTAAACTGCTGTGCACACCACCATTGCTCACCAAGCCGATAAGGTGCATTGGTTTATTATTTTGAGTGCAGTACTTTGAAATGCTTTGAAGCGTATCATTATTTGCAGCCGAACCATCTTCAAATTGTTTGTTAATCAAAGCCAATTGTTGCCATACAATTCTGCCAGCACCAAGGTTCATATGACCAACTTCGCTGTTACCCATTTGTCCTTCAGGTAAGCCTACAGCATTACCAAAAGTTGTAAGGGTTGTATTAGGAACAGTCTGGTACAACGCATCAATGAAGGGTGTGTTGGCATTATAGATAGCATCGGTAAAATCTTTTTTGCCAATGCCCCAGCCATCTAAAATCATCAGGAAAGCCTTTTGCTTATTTTGCATGGTGCAAAGGTAATGATTTGAAAAATAGTTAGCGGATTAAATGATAAAAGTTAGGAAGCCATAAAATGCACTTTTTTTATACGCCTTAAAAAATTTGTGAATAAGGAATTATCAAGCTGTGCAATAAATATTGCAACTTTGTATCAGTTGCAATGCAACAAGAATTAATGCGCATTCATTACCTTAGTTATGGCATAGTTGAAACAGG
>CANFUB010000225.1 GCA_947450015.1 Bacteroidota bacterium
CCAGCGCCATCTCTTTTCTCATACGGTCTTTTTGGTTTATCACCATAGCTACCTGTATCTTTTCTCTCATAGGTTTTCTTTGGGCGATCGCCAAAGTCAGCATTATCCCTTTTCTCGTAAGGTCTTTTTGGTTTATCTCCGAAACCACCTGTGTCTTTTCTTTCGTATGGTCGTTTTGGTCCAGAACCTGCGCCATCCCTGTTGTATGACTTACCTGGGGGTGGAGCTAAAAAGCGAGGAGGTGCCAGCTCATCCTTATCATTTGGATTGTACCGCTCAGAAGGGGTTTCGCTATTAGAATCATAACGCTTCTTGCGGTCTGTATCCGGTTTCGAATAATTTTTTTTGAACGGTTTATCGTTCTTATTATCTCTATTATATGGCATAACTACTGCAAAGGTACGGAAAAACCACTTGTCTTCCTCCTAATTAGAGACATAGCAGCAGTGAGAATTACAACTCTATAAAAAGGTAAACAGACTTCATGCGTTTAAAATAGTCAATCGTTAATTGTATTCTAAAGTCGCTTTTTACAGCAAGATCGCTTATAAAAGATTTACTGGAGGGTGTTCCAACTACGCTATTTTTAGCATAAATAATTAAATTTTTAGCCGATGCTATGGCCTTTATTGGCTGTATCTCTGAGCTAAAACAAACCGACATACTGCTACTTTCCAATTTTAGACAAGTAACAATAAGCGTATTTTCTATTTTTTCTGCTGGGATATGCTCAATACCATTATCATTGAATAAATCTGTTAGTTTTTTTTCACCTAATGCAATGTTACCAAGATTTTTATCTGTTTTTAATTGAATAATTTGAGATAAAAAATCATAACTGTTGCCACAAGTATTGAAGAAATAACCATTTTTCACCCATTCAGTTATAAAATCTTCATCTGGCAAAAGCATCGACTCTTTAAAAATATCACTCTCAAAATTTAGCAAAGGATATTGGTTCGGAAGTGGCTGTACTAAACCCTTTCGAATTTGTTTTATTGTTTGTTCTTTTGGAGTAATATCAAACACAATGATTTGTAGAATAAAAACTACATTTGCAAAGTAATAGTAAAATACTTAAAAAACATCGTTAAATATTGTCAGCTTCTACCAATGCCATATTGCATGCTTTAAATAGTATCAAGCAACTACTCGATAAGTCTCATCAAAAAAAGGGGCGTAGGTTATTGGTATTAACAAGCCTTGTTTCGATTGCTGATGTAATTGGATTAGCTGCTGTAGTACCAATTTTGATGCTAGCCATTGACGGTGATTTTTTAGAAAAAAGCAGCAAATTACGTTATGTTTTCAAGCATTCTGGTTTGCCAAGCGAGGCCAGTTTTCTTATTATTTTAATTGTAAGTGTAATTATATTTTTTGCCATTAAAAATATATTGGCAGTAAGTATTCAAAACAGCATCCAAAAATTATGTACTGAATTGGTACAAAAATTCACTGAAAAAACTTTTTACCATTCAGTGAATCAAAATTACCTTAAAATAGTCGCAAGTGGTACTTCAGAATTGCTTCAAAAAATACATTTTAATGCATTTTATTATGCTACTGGAATTCTATTGCCTTTCATTGGCATCATAGGAGAAAGTGTGATTGTGGTTTTTGTGATTTTATTCATTATGTGGTTTAATCCGCTAGTGTTTTTATTAATTGCATTAGTTACAGGACCAGCATTTTATTTTATAAATAAAACGGTTAAGAATAGGGTTTATGCCCTTGGTCAGAAGGCAAAGGATCAAAGAGAAAAGACCATTGAGAGTTTGAATATAGGAATTAATGGTTTGGCAGATATCAAAATAAACCACACCTCTGGTTATTTTATTAAGGATTTTTTAGGCAAACAAAGGCCACTTTTAGAGTATGATTTTAAGTCGATACAATACCAGTTAATACCTTCTCGTGCCAATGAATTTGTTGTTTTAATAGGTGTTATAATTTTGGTAATATATGGTTACTTTTTTTCACATAATCCAGGTGGGTTAAGATTGCTAGGTGCTATTTTTGTATTGTCCGTTTTTAGACTGATACCAGCATTAAATCGTTTGCTTGTTGCCTTAATGAAGATTAAGCATTACCAATATACGATAGATTTTTTAAGAAACAACGATACTGTCTCACCTCAGCATTTAGAACACCCTATAGTAGTGCATCAAAAGATTGAGCTGTTTAATATTGGCTTTAAATACGCAGACAGTTCAACAAATTTGTTAAGCAACATTACTTTAGCGATTAATAAGGGCGATATTATAGGTATCACTGGCAATAGTGGTAGCGGTAAAAGCACTTTATTAAAAATTGTAGCCGGTTTGATAAAGCCAAATGAGGGCGAGATAAGCGTGGATGGAAAGACACTACAACTTGAACAAATAAGCAGTTGGCAAAATCAGTTAGGTTTTGTACACCAATCGCCCTTTATTTTTAATAAATCATTGATTGAAAACATTACTTTTTCGGAGATAGTAGATGATGACAAATTAAATCGTGCAATTGAAAATTCTGGCATTTGCGAATTTATAAATACATTGCCGAATGGCATGCATACCGTACTAGGTGAACAGGGTGTAAAAATTAGTGAGGGACAAAAGCAAAGAATAGCCATTGCAAGGGCCTTATATAAAAATGCAAAGGTCCTATTGTTCGACGAGGCAACCAGTGCTTTAGATGCAGAAGCTGAGCAAATCATTATAGAAAGTTTAAAGAAATTGAAGGATAAGCAAGTTACCATTTTAATTATTGCACATCAAAACAGAATACTGCATCTTTGCGACCAAATTTATAAAATTAAGGAAGGAATTTTGACAAAAAATGACTGATACAAAAAGAATTAAATTTGCAGTTATAGGCACTGGACATATAGGCAAACGCCATATTGAAATGATATCAAGACATGGCGAATCTGAGATAGTGGCGCTATGTGATATAAAGCCACAAGACAGTTTATCAATAGAGAACTATAAGGTACCCTTTTTTAATACATTAAACGAGTTAATACAATCGGGTATTGAATTTGATGTTTTGAGTATTGCCACCCCCAATGGTTTACATGCCGAGCATGCTTTAATAGGCCTTGAACACAAAAAGCACATTGTTATCGAAAAACCAATGGCACTGAGTAAAGCCGATTGCGAAAAAATTATTTTTAAAGCCTTACAAGTTTCAAGACAAGTGTTTTGTGTCATGCAAAATCGCTATTCTCCGCCTTCTGAATGGATAAAAAAGATTGTAGATGATGGTCTTTTGGGATCTATTTACATGGTTCAAATAAATTGCTATTGGAACAGGGATAGTCGTTATTATAAATCCGATGGCTGGAAGGGAAAATTAGCTTTGGATGGCGGCACCTTATTTACCCAATTTTCGCACTTTATAGATATTATGTATTGGTTATTTGGTGATATTTCAGATATTCAAGCCAAATTCAATGATTTTAGCCATACAACCCTAACAGATTTTGAAGATAGTGGCATGGTTAATTTTAATTTTGTTGATGGTGGCATGGGATGTTTAAATTATTCAACCGCTGTTTGGGATAAAAATTTAGAGAGCAGTTTAACAATTGTTGCCGAAAAAGGCAGTGTTAAAATAGGCGGGCAATACATGAACGAAGTGGAGTATTGTCATATTGAAAATTATGAAATGCCTATACTAGCTGCAGCCAATCCGGCCAATGATTATGGGCCTTATAAAGGGTCGGCCGCCAACCACAATTATGTGTATGAGAATGTAATCGACACGCTAAAAAACAGAACCACAGTAACTACCAATGCACTTGAAGGCTTAAAAGTAGTAGAGATCATTGAACGCATATATTCCTTAAATCCATTTTTAAAAAGCTAGTATGAGTAAACTATCGATTATTATCCCTGCCTACAATGAGGCCAATACCATTCATTTAATTTTAAATAAAGTTAAGGCGGTGGAATTGATAGGTGGAATGAGCAAAGAAATTTTGATTATTAATGACTGTTCAAAGGACGAAACTGAAGCTGCAATTTTTAGTTACATTAAAGAACATCCAGAGCTGAATATTCAATATAGAAAGCACGAAATAAATAAAGGCAAAGGTGCGGCCTTGCATACAGGCATAAAGGAAGCAACAGGCGATTATGTAATTGTACAGGATGCCGATTTGGAATACGATCCGAATGAATACAATATTCTACTTAAACCAATTTTGGATGGTTTTGCCGATGTTGTTTATGGTACCCGATTTATGGGTGGTAAGCCACATAGAATTTTATTTTTTTGGCACTCAATTGGCAATAAATTTTTAACACAGCTAAGTAATTCATTAACCAATCTGAATTTAACTGACATGGAAACATGTTATAAATTATTTAAGCGAGAAATTATCCAATCTATTCAATTTAAAGAAAACCGATTTGGATTCGAACCTGAAGTTACTGCAAAGGTGGCAAGAATAAAGGGCGTTAGAATTTATGAGGTTGGAATTTCTTATTATGGTAGAACCTACTTAGAAGGTAAAAAAATTGGTTGGAAAGATGGTTTCCGTGCAATCTATTGTATCATCAAATACAATATTTTTAGTCGTTAATACCTTTCGCCTAAAACTATTAATTCACCAAGTGAGTGGTGATATAATATAGCTTTTTCTAAACACAGTGTTCATAATATTTCTAAACTGTCATTTAAAAAACGAGTAGGTTTGCTACTCATTATTTGAATGATTCAAACATTGATTACTTCTA
>CANFUB010000226.1 GCA_947450015.1 Bacteroidota bacterium
TGCACATAAAACGTTTTTATTTCGTTGGGTGCAATGCTGCATTTAAAAGCAGTGCGCTCGCGGTATTGCGTGGCATTACTAATAACACCCATGGCATTTATTTTTGCAGAGATTCCTGTGTTCGCACTGCGCACCATGTCCTTTCTGGTTTCGATGCAACGGATGCTACCAAATAACAAATGTTGTCGGTAACCTGGCGAGTTGCCCCACCAACCATCGTTGGTAATTACCGCTAAGGCATTGGCCCCATCGCGCACAAACTCACAAGCGTAATCACCAAAAATAGATTCATAACAAATCAAGGGGGCAATCTTTAAATCTTTGTTGACAATAAAATTAATCGGTCGATCGCTTACCCCTAAACTGCCCGAAGTGCCGCCTAAATTGATGCTTAGTTTTTCTAAAAATTCGAAAGGCATTTTTTCTACACCGGGCACCAATTTCGATTTGTGATAAATGCTATCCACTTTGTTATTTTGAAACAACAAAGCGGTGTTATAACTATCCCACCAAGTGCCCGAAAAACTATCGTAGCGCGCAGTGACGGTTGGTCGTTTTTGACCATCATACACATTCAAGGTTTCGGCACCGGATAAAATGGTTAAGCCAGTGCTATCCGTTAAATTCCTTAGCGGTTGCAATAAGCTCATCTCATTCAAACGGTCTTCGTGGTTCCAACCTGTGATTGAAGTTTCTGGGAACACTAACAATTGTATGGTTGAATCAATTAATGGCATGGCCACATCGATACCATATTTTAATTGTTGCTCGGGTGTAATGTACTTTTCACCATCTTCAAATTTTTCGGTATAAGGATCAATGTTCGGTTGAGACACCACACAGGCAATATCTTTTTTGTAATATGATAAGTGAACTTGCGCCAAAGTACCCAGTCCTAATGAAACAACAGAGATTATAATTAGTGTCAAGATAGGTTTTAGATACGCCATCTTTTTTCTTTCTGTTACTACCAATTTTGCAATCCAAACATTCATTACCAAAATAAGTAAGGTGCCACCCATTTCGCCTGTGTATTCGTACCACTGAATGAAGGCAGGATAACCCGCTAGGCCTTTGCCTAATGTTAACCAAGGCCAACTGGCAGGCCAATTAAAATGAATGTACTCCATCGCGATGTAATAAAACACCAAAGAGCTGTAACCCGTTTTCGGCAAATTGAGATGCGTAATAGAGAACAATAAAAATGGCAGGGCCATAATCAAACTGTTTAACACCAGCATCATAATGCAACCACTAGGACTGGCATTCCAAACCCACCATGTGGTGGCGGTGTTAAAGATCAACATGCTAAAATAAGCCCAGCCCAATAATTTAACATGGGCATTTTTTTCGAATTTTATTTGGTTGTGAATGATGAGCAAAGGCACCAAGCCAATGAACAATAAAAACACCAAGGGCAAGGGTGGCCAGCCTAAATACAGAAGCGCACCACTCGTTACAGCCAATATAAATTTACTCTGATTTAGCATCTTTTTTTCCTTCCATTACAACTACAAATTCGCCTTTGGGTGCTTTCTTCTCGAAGTGTTGAATCACCTCTGAAATGGTGCCATTCACAGTCTCTTCGAATAATTTACTAATCTCGCGTGACACCGATATTTGACGGTCGGCACCGAAGTAAATTAAGCTATCTTTTAACAAGGCGGGTAACTTGTAAGGACTTTCGTAAAACACCATGGTGCGGGTTTCGTTTTGCAAAAATTCGAACCTTGTTTTCCGTCCTTTTTTTACGGGCAAAAAACCTTCGAATACAAATCGGTCGCAAGGCAAACCACTTTTAACAAGCGCTGGCACAAAGGCGGTAGCACCTGGCAAACACTCTACTTTAATATTGTTTTTATAACATTCGCGCACAATTAAATACCCTGGATCGCTAATACCAGGCGTCCCTGCATCGGTCACCAAGGCCATAATTTTTCCTGCATTAATTTGGTTCAATACATCTTTGTATTTCTCGTGCTCGTTGTGGGCATGGTAACTTTGCATGGGCTTACTAATTTCGTAATGCTTTAAGAGCATGCCTGTATTGCGTGTATCTTCGGCCAATACAATGTCGCAATCTTTTAAAATTTCGAGTGCTCTAAGCGTTATGTCTTTGAGATTACCTACTGGGGTAGGCACTAAATACAAAATTCCCTGATCTGCCATTTATATTTTTTTGCTAATATCGATGTGAAACATTCCTTTTAGTCCGAACAATAATACGCTCCAAAACACAACTGCCAATAATTGGTAGCGAATAATTTTCCCCTTATCGTGTTCGAATGAAGCAGATATAATACACCCTACTGGAATACTGATTAAAATAGGACTTAACAAAGCCAAGCCAATTAAGCCATACGTATTTTTGATGTGCAATAACTTTTTCAGTTTGCTGAACTTGAATTTAAAAAAATGGTAGCGCGATAAATAATTAGAAATGATAGCACCTAAATAGGTGAATATAAAAACGCCAATACTACCGCCACCTGCCACGATTAGCATATCGAGATACCATGCCCGGTGCGAGCTGGCCAACAATGGAAGTGCAGCAAATAAAAACTTAACTGCCGAAAGCAAAACCATTAAAAATACCTGTATAAATTCTCCCATTTGATTGTTGGGCGAAGATAGAAAGAAAGTACAAGAATTTAGGGACCCTTGGATAGAAAAAGAAATTATTAGATAGAAAAGTAAAAGCATAAAAAAAGACTTCATTGCTGAAGTCTTTTTTAAAATAATTTTGTTTGGATTTAGTAAGTAACGCTTTCGGTTAGTTTACCGTTTTCGTCATACGATTTCCAAGTACCAGCTCTTTTACCATTGTGGTAGTGCATTTCAGAACGCAAAACGCCTTTAGCATCCCACACTTTCCAGGTACCGTGCTTAATATTGTTTTTGTAAAAAGCAATAGAGGTAATTTTACCATCGGCACTGTATTCAATCCACTCACCAGTTTTGACACCATTGTTGAATGAACCTGTTTCTTTAGTAACACCTGATGAATAAAAAACGGTAATTTTACCATCCTTCACTCCATCATTGCACTCGTATAGGCTTTCAATTTGACCGCCCATATAATAGGTTTCTAGATTGCCATTGAAATACTCACCAGAGGCAGTAACGTATTTACCAGCAGCATTCATTGAAATATCATTGCTTTGAGCACCAGCATAATTAGCTGATAGAAAAGCGATTGCAGAAATAATTAATAGTTTTTTCATAGTGACTTAACAATTACTTAACAAAGCTAAGAAAAAAAAAGCGAACCGCCAAGAAAATTAGCGACTTTTTAACACAATCTTGTTGTGCAAGTTATCGGTTGATAACTGAAGACTTTTGTAAGAGATGCAATTAACTGTGATTAACTCAGCATTGCTAAGCACCGATTTAGGAATGTAACACGTGCCATTGATATTGGTATAGTAAACTTTGTTAGTACCTGAAATCTCAATTGCTGCACCAGCTAATTTCTCATTGTTACTATCTGTAACTGTGATTAAACACAACCCATCGGTATTAACAGCATTTGTTGACACTTGTGCTGCGAATATTAAAACGAGTATGGCTATTATCTTTTTGATGTTACAAAATTGCAGTCTTAAGATTAGCGCTGTATCATTCCAATATTATCTAATTGTTAATTTTTAATACACAATCAGTGTTGTTTTAAAACCAAGTTCACACAACACTTCAACTGTAACAATAGCTTAGGTTTGTAGTGATTTAAATTTAACTTCCAAATGTACAAAATAACCTAACTATCATTTAAAATTAAGATAAAATTAACATTGCATTTTGACCTTTGTGCCCATGATTTACCATCTTAAAACCATTGTATTCTTTTGTTTCTTCTCTTTACTCTCTTCGCAATTAGTTGGGCAAACGGGTACCATTAGTGGGACTGTTTTCGATTCAACAAAAAACGTACTTTTTTCGGGTGTCAATGTTTCTATTAAAGGCACCAACCAAGGTAGTGTAACCGATAAAAATGGGGTCTTTAGCATCAACAATGTGGCGGTTGGCACTTATACACTTTCTTTCAGTCATACTGGTTATAACACACTTGAAGTAGCCAATGTTGTGGTTACAGAAAATGCAACCACCACAGTTAACAGAACCAGCATGACCATTTTTGTCAAAAAAATTGGAACTGGAAAAATAGTTGCAAAAAGAAAAACCAATACTGAAAAAGCAGTGATTCAAGAAGTGAAAAAAGCAGAAGCGGTGGTTTCTGCCGTTTCATCTGAAGAATTAAATAAGACACAAGCCAACGATGCCGCTAAAGCAGCAGCAAGAATTCCAGGTGTTACATTAATGGAAAACCGTTTCATTATGTTGCGTGGTTTAAGTCAGCGTTACAACAGCGTTCAAATTAATAATATCAATGCACCTAGTACCGAGGTTGATAAACGCGCTTTCTCTTTCGACCTAGTACCTTCTAGCATGTTGGATAAAATTTTAATTTACAAGTCGGGTGCAGCCGAATTGGCGGGCGACTTTGCAGGTGGGGTTATTAAATTGTATACCAAGAGCAATGTAGAAAAAGATTTTTTAACTGTGAACTTAGGTTTTGGCATTCGTTTAAACACCACTTTTCTTTCACACCAAAACAATAACATTAGCAGTGGTTCCGATTTATTGGGTTACGACAATGGCGGTCGCGCTTTGCCTTCAAGCTTTCCAAGCACCTTGGCGGGCCTTTCTAACCAGGTTGCCA
>CANFUB010000227.1 GCA_947450015.1 Bacteroidota bacterium
ACCCACTTGTGTCGGATACAAGAGAATTGGATTATACGAGCAGTGTCAATAAAGCTGTTCAAGCCATTCGCGATAAACAGTTTGAAAAAGTTGTTATTGCACGACAATTAACCTTTGAAACCAACGTTCAACCTGAAAAACTTTTCCAAGATCTAATCGATGCTTACCCGCAAGCTTTTGTTTATTGCTTTCAATTAAACAATGGACTATCAATGATAGGCGCTACACCCGAAACGCTCTTAGAACGCAAAGAAAACACTTTAAATACCCAAGCATTAGGAGGCACAGAGCAAGCCTATGGTTACACTGACAAGGAATACCACGAACACCAGCAAATCATAATTGATATCTCCTCAAAACTATTGGCCCAAAACTATCAATTTAAATTAGGTAAAACCTTGCCTAAAAAGGCTGGTAATGTGGCGCATCTTTCTACACCCATTTCAATCGAAAGTCAATCACTTGAACAAGATTTAAAATTGGTGAATGTGTTGCACCCAACCGCTGCCATTGGTGGTTTGCCATTTGAACCAGCCAACAATTTTTTATTGGCCAACGAAAATTTTAACAGAAACTATTACGCTGGTTATTTAGGCATTCAACGCGGTGAGAATTTTAGTTTTTATGTTAATTTAAGATGTGCCGAATTGTATAAGAATGGCGCCATTTTATTTGCTGGTGCAGGTATAAATAGCAATTCTATTGCGGCCGATGAATGGCAAGAAACCAATCAAAAACTAAATACCTTGAAGCAATTCTTAAATTAAAAATTCATTGCTAATATTTATCAGTTTATCGGAATAAATCGATACCGAATATCATTTATTCATTAATTTTGCATTAAAATTTAAGTCACCTTGTTAAAAATACTTTTCAATATTTTCATCATTTATGCCATTTGGCAATTGTTAAAAATGATTTTTACGGTTAAAAAAGTGTCCAATGATTTTCAAAGAAACATGAACGAAATGCATGAGAAAATGAACAATCAGTCACAACAAAATACCAAATCTAATCAAAAGAAACCTTTCGATAACGAAGGCGAATACATTGATTACGAAGAAATCAAATAAAATTATTCTTTAGGCTTTACTTCCTCGGTACCATCGGCATGTTTGGCAAATCTGCCTTTGTCTCTGTCGTGCACTTGGTCGTAGCGCGACCAAGGCCAACCGCCAAACTGTGTTTGGTGGTAATCCTCAAAGGCTTGGTTAATCTCTTCTTTGGTATTCATTACAAATGGACCATAAGAAATAACAGGTTCGTTAATCGGTTTACCTTGCAATACGAGTATACTTACAGCGGTGGTACCCGCCACTAAATTCAAATCAATATTTGGCACGACTTCTATGGCATTGTATTTCGAAATTGCTGTTGTTCCTATTGTTAACAAATCGCCTTCATAAAAATACAAGGTGCGATTGATACCTTCTAAAGTTTTGGGCATAGTCCAACTAGCCCCAGGTTCCATTTTGATGTTCCAAATGGCCAATTCATTGGCAGCATCGGAAGCCCATGAATCGGGCGGTGGGGCAGGCGCTTGGGTGGTATCAATTTTTCCAGCTATAACCTCTACATTGGTGGTTTTTTTATTGGCATCTGTAAAACTGTAATTCGGAATGCTTTCGCGCCACATCATTTTAAAATGCGGTGCTACCATCTTGTTCTTCTTAGGCAAGTTCAACCATATTTGAAAAAGCTCCATAGGGTTCTCCTTCTCTTTGCTCAACAAAGGGAACATCTCAGAATGTTGCACACCTTTCCCCGCTGTCATCCATTGCACATCGCCATCGCCATATCGGCCTGCTGCTCCCATCGAATCAGCATGGTCTACCATCCCCTGACGAACGACGGTAATGGTTTCGAATCCGCGGTGCGGGTGACCAGGAAATCCAGGTACAACTTTACCGTGGTACATTCTAAAACCATCTTTAATGATAAAATCATCCCCTAAACTTCTGCCTTGCATGGAGGTTACAGGTCCCATCACATCATTGCCCTTCGGAAATTTATCTTCGTGATGAACACAGAATAAAAAGGGATCGGCTGTCTCCCATTGGAAACCCAAAGGTTTAATACTTTTTACAGGATCTATCATGTTGTTGGTGGTGCTTAGTGATTGTTTGATTTTACTTGAGAAACTTGTTAAAGGCAAGGCCAGGGCTGAAGCGACAGCCAATGAAAGCCTGCTAATAAAATTGCGCCTAGGTAGTTTGTCTTGCATAGAATTTAAATTAAATTTTAACTGAAACAATTTTCAAACTTTGAATTTCATTTCAGATTAACAAATCTAAACTTATTGCAGTAAAATTAAAAATAGAACAATGGCTATACCTTTATAAACACCTTCTATGTTTAATGATCGAGCTGGGTATTGATTTCAAATTTCTTTTTTTCAATGATTTTATTATCGTCTAAAACCACTTCCACTGTGTAGTTCCCATCTTTCCAACCAGCAATGTCTAAGTCGAAATAATACGTATTGACCCCTTCATTTTTGGGCACATCTTCGAGCAAAGTGGTTTGAATAATGCCATACTTGTCACGCACGACAATGCTAACTTCGCCATTGTAAGGCAAACGGTATTTAATATCAGAATAGATATGCGAAGGTAAGTTGCTAAAAATTTGATCATTTGTTTTCTTGTAACCGATATTGTACCAAGGCAATTCAATGTGCTTGATGTTCGCCACTGTTTGCAATAAAAGCAGGTTCTTTTCGTCTTTGCCTTTATCAATCGAACTCACTGGATGGTTATTGGAAACTGCCCAAACAGCATGTTGAATGGCACCCATTTCAAAATCATTGGCATTCACAACATTCGCTAGGGTTTGCCAATCCTTGCTCTCTATATAGCCCATTTTAAAAACGGTACCTGCCCTCGGACTGGCATCATGACTTTGACAACAGAACCCAAAGATAGTGAATTTACCTTTTGATCTAGGTGCTACCATCACATACTGATTTTTAACAACAAAAATATCTTGTTGCTTCTCTTCTTCGCTCACCAATCGCCTACCCGCTTCTACCCATGCAAAACAAGTATCGAACCCATTGTTTTCGATGGCCACTTCCATGCAATAGCCTTGGTGTCCGCCCTTACTATTGAACTTAATTGATACCGCAGGATTAGCGGCTACCTTATCAATGGCTATAAAAGTACTTTTATCGATTGAATAAATAGCTTGCACATAACTTAACAAGCCTACCAATGTTAAACCCATTTTAAGTTTCATAGACTTATAACGGGATAATACCCAATTTTATTATCATCGTCTCAAATCTTCTTGAGCAAGCGATGACATTCCTCTGAAAGCAATATCAGAGCAGCTATAAAATAAAATTAAAAAAAGAAGTTAAGGCTTGAAAACAAAATCATTCATGAAGGCGGTCGTAAAATTACCTTCTCTGAAATTTTTGTCATTCATAATCTGTCTTTGTAAAGGAATTGATGTAAACACCCCTTCGATTACGAATTCATCTAAGGCACGCTCCATTTTCACAATACACTCCTCACGGGTTTGCGCACTTACAATCAATTTAGCAATCATACTATCGTAGTTCGCAGGAATTTGATACCCAGCATAAGCGTGTGTATCTACTCTAATACCATGTCCACCAGGGATATGGAAATTAGTGATTTTACCTGGACTTGGTCTGAAATTATGGGCTGGATCCTCGGCATTGATTCTGCACTCAATGGCATGTTTCAATGGCTCGTAATCTTTACCTGATATTGGCTGACCGGCAGCTATCATGATTTGCTCTTTTACAAGGTCGTAGTTGATGACTTCTTCTGTTACGGGATGCTCCACTTGAATACGGGTATTCATCTCCATAAAATAGAAATTACGGTGTTTGTCAACCAAAAACTCTACAGTACCCACACCTTCGTAATTAATGCACTGAGCGGCCTTTTTAGCGGCTTCTCCCATGCGTTTCCGCAAGTCAGGTGTCATGAAAGGAGAAGGACTCTCTTCAATTAACTTTTGATGTCTGCGTTGTATACTGCAATCGCGTTCGCTCAAATGACAAACTTTGCCATATTGATCGCCCGCAATTTGAATTTCAATGTGTCTTGGCTCCTCGATGTATTTCTCCATGTAAATACCATCGTTGCCAAAAGCAGCGCCTGCTTCGGTTTTAGCAGAATCCCAAGCTTTTTCAAACTCTTCGTCTTTCCAAATAATACGCATACCACGACCGCCACCACCAGCAGTTGCTTTGATGATTACGGGGTATCCAATATCTTGTGCTAATTTAATCCCTTCTTCAAATGTTTCTAACAAGCCATCGCTACCAGGAATGGTAGGAACACCTGCCTTCTTCATAGAATCTTTGGCATTGCTTTTATCTCCCATACCGTTGATTTGTTCAGGTGTAGCACCAATAAATTTGATACCATGGTCTTTACAAACTTGGCTAAATTTAGCGTTCTCACTTAAAAATCCATAGCCCGGATGAATGGCATCGGCATTGGTAATTTCGGCTGCTGCAATGATATTTGGAATTTTTAAATAAGAAAGGTTACTGGGTGCAGGACCAATACATACCGCTTCGTCTGCAAAGCGTACATGTAAACTTTCTTTATCTGCTGTGCTATAGACTGCAACAGTTTTAATGCCCATCTCTTTACAAGTACGAATAATACGTAAAGCGATTTCTCCGCGGTTGGCAATTAATATTTTTTTAAACATGCGTGTAAATTGATAATTTG
>CANFUB010000228.1 GCA_947450015.1 Bacteroidota bacterium
ATCAGACGTATGCCAACCCAATAGCGCCAACATATTCATCACCCCTTCAGGTTCGTAGCCGCGTTCTCTATAACCACTGCTAATTTCGCCAGTAGCAGGATCTTGCCATTGCAAAGGGAATACAGGAAATCCTAAACGGTCGCCATCTCTTTTACTTAACTTACCATTGCCATCTGGTTTTAATATCAAAGGGAGGTGTGCAAATTGTGGCATCACATCTTCCCATCCAAAATATCTGTACAACATAACGTGCAATGGTGCCGATGGCAACCACTCCTCGCCTCTTATCACGTGTGTAATTTTCATGGTGTAATCATCTACGACATTGGCCAAATGGTATGTTGGCATGCCATCGCTTTTGAATAACACTTTATCATCCATAGCTGATGTTTGCACCACTACCCAACCTCTTATTAAATCGTGAAAACGCACTTCTTCTTTGCGCGGCAATTTAATGCGAATGACATAAGGTTCGCCAGCTTCTAATTTTTGTTTCACATCATCTTCAGAAAGTGTCAAAGAATTTTTCATACTCATTCTGCTTACTGCATCATACTGAGGCGCCATACCACCCGCTTTTAATTTTTCGCGCATGGCATCTAAATCTTCTGTCGTATCAAAAGCGTAATAGGCATTACCGCTTGCCAATAATTGATCGGCATACTGACGGTACATGGCTTTGCGATCGCTTTGACGGTAAGGCGCATAAGGACCACCCACATGGGTACCCTCATCGAAACCAATGCCTACCCATTTCAAAGCCTCTACAATATAATCTTCTGCTCCTGGCACAAAACGACCCTGATCGGTATCCTCAATTCTCAATATCATGGTGCCACCTTGTTGTTTGGCAAATAAATAATTAAACAAGGCTGTGCGCACGCCACCAATGTGCAGGGGTCCTGTAGGACTAGGGGCAAATCTTACTCTAACTTTCGACATAAAGGTGCAAAAATAAACATATAATTTTGTTATACCTATCGCAAATCGCATCACCTTAGAGAAAATAATTTAAGTCTTACCCTTTCATCAAAAATTTGGCAAACAGACCATTAGCGTTGGCAAGGACCTTTTCTTATTTGATTTGACAAGATTAGACAATATTTACCCTTACTTTGCATTTAAGTATCATGAAAGCAACCATCACCACACTTTTATTAAGCCTTACTTTTTTTTTAAATGCACAAACTGAAAAGTACATCAGCGACCTACCTTTAACTGGTTTAACCCAATTGGATAGCATCGCCAAAAACTACTCGGTGTTTTTTACAGGCGAAAACCATACCTATGCAAAAGAAAACTGCAACATAGAATTGGAAATGCTGCGTTACTTGAACAACCAAGTTGGTTTGCAACATTTTATTATTGAACTCGGTTTCTCGCGTGGTTATATTTTAAATGCATACATCAACAATGATACAAGTTATTATTACAGTTTAAGGCGCACCACAGCCTATAACTATATGGCATTTTATAAAGCCTTAAGAAAATTCAACATGTCACTACCAATTGAAAAAAGAATACAAGTGCATGGTGTCGATGTTGAACGTTTTACGGATGACGGCCCCATACTCTTAGAAAAATTATTGCCTCCTGATTCTGTTCCTGTACCCAAGGTGCTTGAGTTTCAAATAGAAGTTATTCGATCGTTTGCCAATTACGCCACCAATAAATATTTTACAGATATGGACCGTGAAGAAGATGCATACGACGCTTATTATGGCAACAGTTATTTCATGGACCAACCGACCATTGATACCATCCTATCGAATTATGCACAGAATAAATCCGATTACAAAAATTACTTGGATAGTAATTTCGCAGTTTTTGACAAGGTTATGCAGAGCTTGGAAGAGTTGCGCAAATGGCAAACGTATTACCGAATGCCCCACCAAAGTATTTACAGAGAAAGAAAAATTTACGAGAATGTAACAGCCCTGATTCAACAATATCCTGAAGGTAAGTTCTATGGACAATTTGGAAGATGCCATACTGAATTTGATGTCGACTACAATTGCAAATGGTACAATGTCAACTCAACAGCCTTGCGCCTCAACGAGGGTTCAGCAAAAGGAAAAACATTAAACATCGGTATTTTTTATAATTCAGAAAGAAACCGTTTGTCATCTTATGAAGATTTTGAATCAGAGCTTATAAAACACATGCAATCGCAATGTTCAAACAATACTGCACTTATAAAAATTCCTTCATCAGATTCGGCACTGAGAAAACATTTTCCATTTATCCTTTACAACAACCCTTGTAATAAAACGAAAGGCAACCGCTTTGGCGAAGACACCTATGATGAAGATGTTTTTGAATGGGCCACTTTATTAGACTTTGGTTATGGTCAGTCGTATTACAATTTCGACCAATTAAACCGCGGTATGCAGTTGGGTGGCAATGGATTTAAAAGCATGGTACAATCTATTAGCTTTGGCTACACTTATACTGATTTTGGCAATTACAACATGGGGCGTTACGACCAACACATTAACCAGAAAATAAACATTAACAATTTGCATTACACCTTAAGTGGATTTGACATAATGGAAGGCTATGGCTATCAACCGAATATTGGCACCCGCGCTGCGATTGGCTTCTACGGAATTCTTGCATACAACCGAATGGCTTTGTTAGTGGAAGATGATTCTGCTAAAATGGTATCTGTAACAGGGTTCTCTCCTATAAAAAAATACCAATTCACCAACGATGCGGTATCTGCAGGTGTTGGCATTGACTTAAGGGTTGCACTTTCGCACACCTTTGGTTTTTTTGCACGGGGAAGATATTTGGTTGATCTTTCAAAAAAATATTGGAATATTTCTTCCGCTGGTCTTGGTGTTATGGATTCGAATTCGCCCCAATTTTCGCATACCAATGCAAACTTGCAAATTGGTTTAAGTATTAATGTGGCGCCTTATTAATATTACTTTTTTTGCAGGGCTTTGAATTCGTTTTTCAATCCACTGTAACCCGTAATATCTACTTTAATTGAACCCACTGCAATATCGGCTTTTACACGCACGGGTATTTTGTTTTCATCATCGCTTACCCAAATGGTCATGTCTTCTTTATCTTTGAACACACGATCAACTACCAAGGTTGGTACAAACTTCAAGCAACGAACGGTACCTATGTCGGTCTTAATGGTTTCTTTGCCATCGAACTTAAAACCGAGGTTGTAAATTTTATTATCCAAATAAACATCGAGTGGATATTTGTCGCCTTTTTTGGCATTGCTAAAATCCATGTTGCGGATATAATAAACTGCAGAGATAACATCTTGGGTATACTGCGGCATATCGAGTATACCTTTTGCGCCATATAATTTTTTCTTGCCGTGTTTGAAGGCCACCAAATCGTTGTCTAAATAATTATCTTCTTGTACACTTTTGGTGAACTTAATAGGTGCTACTGCTTCGGCATCAATGTAGGTATCAAAACGGTCGCGCACTTTATAGGCCCAGTCGAACGACTTTAAAGTTTTGCCTTCTGCCTTAATATGGTAACATTTGCGTTCATATTGTTCTTCTAACGCAGCACCAACCTCCATGGTAACAGTGGCGGCATTGATGATACCATAATGGATTCTAAAATTCAATTTTTCGTTGAATGTAAAAGCCGAGACAGTATATTTTCTATAGACGAATTCCTCATTTGGCGTTTGGGTTGAATCGTTGGCAGATGTAAAGCCATAAAGGGCCAAAACAACAGACACAACGCCTAAAAAAAAGACTGATTTAAAAATAGGTGATTGATAATTCATATGTATTTTATTGGGATAAATTCAATAATCATTCCAAAACCTTATTTTTGAAAAAAATCCATGGGCTACAAGGTATTCAAAATTTTTTCATTCATTTGCTTGGCATTTCTTTCAACGCAGAAAGCAGAAGCACAACTCAACAACCAAGTATTCGAACAAAATGATTCGCTGATACCGAACGATACACAAACGGTGCGTTTGCATTTTGAATCGTTTAACTTTTTGCGCAACACCGAATATTTTGATATTATAGAAACTGGTCAAACATACTTTGGCGCCATGCTACAAATGCACCTGTCCTACCAACCTTACAAGAATGTTTTATTAAAAGGCGGTATACAAACCAAACAAGATTTTGGCAGCAACCGTTTGCAAAGCATCGCACCTGTTTTCAGTCTTACCATTTTCAAACACCACTGGCGCCATAATTTTGGCATGTTACAAGGTACTACCAATTTTGGGTTGATTGAACCCATGTTCAACATCGACAGAGCCATCACCAATCGTATAGAAAACGGCATTCAAAGTGTCTACAAAAACAAGGGCGATTATTTCACCAATTGGTTGGTATGGGTTACACCTACCTATAGAGGTGCCACGAACCAAGAGCAATTCAACACGGGATTTGTGTGGGACAAAAAATTAAAGGAAACAAAAAAATGGCGATTGGTGCTTCCATTGCAGGGCACTTTGGCCCACCGCGGTGGCCAAATTAATCTTGGCTCAGTGCCTATCTATTCGAGGGTGAATACTGCAGTTGGATTAAAACTAAAATACACTGCGAACGCCATCTATTCAATTCGCACAGAACATTATTGGCTGCACGCTTCGGATTTTTCGCCAAGCATTACTCAACCTTATAAGAATGGATTTGCCAGTTGGCATACCTTGGCCATTAAAAGAAAAAATGTTGAACTAATGTTTAATTATTGGGCGGGCAGAGAA
>CANFUB010000229.1 GCA_947450015.1 Bacteroidota bacterium
CTTTCTCAAAAAGAAAAAGGAGAAATTAAATTATGGCAGGATGGACAGCTTATCATAAATGGAAAGAAGAAGACAACCTTGCCAAAAGATATTTTGTATTTTCAGCAAGGAACCAAAGGGATGTACAGTAGCTGCGAGGTAGGGATTACGGCCAACTCAAAAGACAACGACTTAACAATATGGGTGGACGATATAAAATTTGAAAAAGTAAATTAGTCCAAGTAAAACAAAATGCTTGTGGTTTGTCAAACGGTAAGTTAAAACTTTATAAACTTCAATTTGTAACTGACCGGCTATTTAATTTCCAAATACAGCTCGTATTTGCAACATTATCCAATTTAATTTCTTTATCATTGTGTTTAAATTAAGTTATATGCTATTAATCATTACGCTCTATTTCATAGGAAAAGCATTTTATGAATTGGCCCATGAATACGATAAAGGACGTTGGCAATATGCCATTGCAGGTATCGTTGTATTTTATGTGGGGCAATTTATAGGCGGACTTTCAATTGGTTTTGCAGCTGTTTATTTTGGCTATCAAATCGAAGAAATTAATGAGTTAGCGCTTGGTTTACTGGCATTGCCCTTTGGTGGTCTTGCAGTTTGGTTGTTATACAGGAACTTAAAAAAAAGATGGTCGAACCTTAGCAGCTTATCTGCTAAGGACGCGTTTAACGAGCAAATCATAGATGATGATTTAATACAATAAAATATCTTGCATTAAATAGTCAATTTAACTGACCATTTAAATGTTAAACTTGTTCTTGAAATACTTAATTAATTTTAAAAAGATAATCAATAGCAAGTCGTAGATGATTTGCAGGTTGCGGTGCATTCTGCGAATGGATAATTTAAATAATTCAATAAGGTGTTTCATAGGCTTGCAAATTTGAGTGTGCTGTTTAGGCATTATCTGATTTTAAGTACTTATAGTCGTTTTTAATTGTTTAAAGTCGGCTTTCCTGTTGATTTTATTGATAGTTTGTGCTTTAAAATGAAAGTGCAATAATTGGGGTAACATGCCAAAAAAAGGTAAGTTTGCCAAGGTTATTTTTATGAGAAGAGGGCGCTACTTGCTAGGTTTTTTTCTCGTTAAGAATAGTGTTTAGAAATTAAAAAATCGAAGATGAAATTAACAAAAGAGCAGTCAGAAATTATACAATCAACAGGGAATATAAAAATTAATGCCGTGGCGGGTTCGGGCAAAACCACCACCATTATTGAATATGCAAGAACCCGCCCTAACAGCGCAAAAATTTTATATTTGGCGTTTAACAAATCCGTAAAGTTAGAGGCACTTAAGAAATTTGCGGATCAAGGGCTTGACAATGTAAAGGTAGAAACGGCCCATTCATTGGCGTATAAGCACATTGTGTACAAACATGGCTATAGCGTAAGAGCGCAAGGTTATAAAACCAATGAAATAAGTGAGCTATTAAAATTAAAAGGCAATGGTGAAAAACACAATGAATTTGTGATTGCAAATCATGTGCTCAAATACATTGCTTATTTCTGCAACAGTGACAAAGCCACCTTAAAGGATTTAAATTATTTAGATACCGTCAGCGATCCAAAAGCCAATGCTTTTGTTTTGTCTTTTTATAATTACATTCAATCCAAAGCCCAAGTCTTTCTAAATAAAATGGACAGTGGTGAAATTGAAATTACCCATGATTTTTATCTCAAAAAATTTCAACTTTCGGAACCACAACTTAACTATGATTTTATTTTGTTTGATGAAGGTCAGGATGCCTCGGCTGCCATGCTGCAGGTTTTTTTTAATCAGAAAGCAACAAAGGTTATTGTGGGCGATACACATCAACAAATTTATGGTTGGCGTTATGCCGTAAATTCTCTAGAAAAGGCAGATTATAAAACGTATAATTTGTCAACTAGCTTTCGTTTCAGTCAACCGATAGCAAACTTGGCCATGAATATTTTAAAATGGAAAAGTTATATTGACCAGCCCAATCATTTAGCCATTATAGGAAAAGGGAGCAGTCATTCAAATGGTAACAAGGCTGTGATAGCGCGAACGAATTTAGGCTTGCTGCTCAAAGCCATCGAGTATGTCACCGAAAGGAAGGACTTAAAGCAAATTTATTTCGAAGGCAATATCAATTCTTATACCTATGCCGATGATGGGGCTTCACTCTATGATGTATTGAATTTGTTCAATGATAAACCACATTTGATACGCGATAAAATGATTAGAGGAATGAAAGACATGGAAGAATTGGAGGATTATATTGATAAAACAGAAGATGTGCAACTGGGCATGATGGTGGACATTATCAAAGAATACGGCAATAAAATTCCGCATATCATTAAAACAATCAAAGAAAAACATGTTGAACACGATGCCAAAGAAAAGGCCGAATTAATTTTCTCAACGGTTCACCGTTGCAAGGGCATGGAATATGATTCCATACAATTGGCCAATGATTTTATGACAGAGGAGAAGCTCGAAAAAATAAAAGACAATACAAAAGCTAAGGAGGCGTATGGTCACAAACTCAATGAAGAAATTAATTTATTGTATGTGGCGGTAACACGCACCAAAAACACTATTCATATTCCAGAGGCGCTGCTACCCAAAGATTTTGAACCAAGTGCTCAAATTAAAGTGATAGAATTAAAACCAGTAAAAGCCGAATTAGAAAATGAGCGTGTTAAACAGACAAGTTACCAAGTGAAGGATTCAAGGAGAAAAGCTGAGTCAGCAGAAAAAGCTTATTCAGTGACAGAAATTCGCAACAAACACAAAGCGGCCTATCAAAAATGGTCGCCAGAATTGGATAAGGACTTAATGGCTTTATACGAAAAGGGAACAGAATTGAACGAGCTAATCACCTATTTTGGCAGAACCAGTGGTGCCATTACTTCGCGCATTAGAAAATTAGAAGGCATTGAAATGGTGTCCGATTAATTGGCATTGAAAATTTTCATTTAATTTTTTTGGTTGTGACATAGGGTTGTCACTAAAGCAATCTATTTTCGCGTTGAATAATTCAGTTATGAAACTTCATACCACCAATTATACCAACACATTTATTGAAGTTGCCGAGGATTGTCCTGCAACTACGGGCATGGTTCCACCGCTTAAAGAAAACAATATAACAGCGGCCAATATTCAATTCGAAATGATTAGTAAACAACCTTATCACTACAATTCAGACGATGTGTTGTTTCAAGTGTTTGCCGATAAAAATGATTTATCGGAAAGCGAATACAAGGCTGCAAGAGATCAGTTTTTTTCGAAAGGACAACCCTGTTTTAGAGCCTCGCCTTTAACAAAACGCTACGGTTGGGGCGTGCACAACGATAGCAGTGGCAAAATTGCATTGTATGCCTTAGGTTCGCCCGAATATGAAAAATTGGCGAATGATAAGTCATTGCAATTGGTAAAAGCCATGAAATCTAAACGCTAGTCTGATACAGGTCATTTTTATTAAAAAATTCTCAATTAATTTTGCAAAGAAGATTTGCGATTTAAGGTCAATTATTTTTTTGAATTTTTTAAAATGATACAAACATTCATCAAAACAAATCAATGGATTAAAGTCACCTTTTGGGGTTGGCTACTGGGTGTGTTTTTATTAATATTTCTCTCCTCGGTTTTAGATGCATGTGGCATAGAAAACATGCAATTTTACATTGGTATAGGCATGGGCGCAGGGGTGGGTTTTACGCAATGGCGCTTGCTTAAAAAATACTGTGCAATGCCGCTTGCATGGTTTTATTATTCAAGCTTAGGCATGGGTTTACCATTTCTAATTCTCGATTTTGTAATGGACAAAGGTGTGGTTTATAAACTGCCGCTGAGCGTGGCTTTAGGTGGACTGGCCATCGGTTGCTTGCAATATCAATTGTTAAAAAAACTAAGCACGAATACAATTAACTGGATCCCGTTCACCACCATTGGCTGGACCATGGCGGCCTTCACCACTTTGTTAATTGACCTTACCATGCGAATAAAGGTGACAGGTTATATGAATTTGGTAATGGCCTTGCTCAATTTACTGCTAATTTTATTGGGCGGTGTTGTTTTGGGATGGGTCACTTCGCGCGTTATAAAAAAGCTTTAAGTGTAAAACCACCGCACTTTATGTCGAGGTAATGTGTTATTGGTAGAATGCTAGAAATATTTATAGGCAATTGGCGTTGTATCCCTAAATTCGAATCAATGTTATGATAAATTTAAAAGGACATTTGGTATGGATGGTTTGTATGGCATTATTGGCTTGCCAAACACCCATTTCTTTTCAGGAGCCCCAGCCTGTCAATGTTAAGCCATTAACAGAATTCCCTAAGCGTTTGCATGGTGAATTCGTCAGTCAAAACGATTATTCGCTTTTGCGTATCAACAACAATTTGATGCTAAGAATCTATGATTTTGATTATAAAGTGCATACCGATTCATTAGACAGTCAAATGAAATTAGTGGAGGATACAATGCATAATCTCAGCACTAACGAAAAATTTTTAGTAAAGCGCGTGGGTGATAGCATCGTTTACCATTGTCACGCAGTAGATACCCTCTTTCAATTCGATGATCAACATGTTTTGAAACATTTTAAAGGGTATTACTTCTTGAATACCTACCCTAATCCGAATGGATGGGTGGTTAATAAATTAGAACTCTCTAAAGGCAAGATAGAAATTAGCAGTGTTTCAAATGGACAAGATCTCGAGAATTTAAAAGCC
>CANFUB010000230.1 GCA_947450015.1 Bacteroidota bacterium
AATGCGACTCAGGAATGGCACTGTCGGCAAATTCAAGGGGCGACCGAACATCAAAGCAAGGTGCCTGAAGATTTAAAAAGGATTCACAGTTGTGGGGCGTTATCACACCAATTGATTGTTAATTGGATCCATATTGCCACCAATCTCCAAGCCTTTTATTTCGGCAATGGCGCTGCCGGCAATGCCTTTGATACTGCCATACATACCAACAGTATTAATGAGTACTTTTTCTATTTGTTTTTCGCGTTCTTTCCAAAGTCTTTCCATCGCAATTTTTTCGCGGGTAATTTCTGTTTTCAAACTCATGAAGCCTTCCGAAATGGCTTCAATTTGATGTTTGAATTCATTGCCAGTTAAGTAGTGGTAGAGCATGGTCATTTTTTCGCCTTTGTTTTCTTGCGAGGCATTGGCTTCGCTAATTTTAATAAGCGTTTGACGAAGAATCAATGCTAAACTGCGCGCTTCGTGAAATTGACAGATGTAGACACCTTCTTTGATGCCAAAACCTTCCATGTCTTTTGGCATGGCTTGGGTTACAATTACACCTACATCGCCACCACTTTGTCTGAAATCGGCTTTGAATTTTTCGATCCAAAGGGGTTGAAAATCTTTGGTGCGTTTGCTTTCCCAAACAATGGTGCCACAAGGTTGACCCATACCGTTTTTTACAGTTTGAATAAGGTCGGCTCCTTTCACACCTTTGCCTACTTCACTTATATCATCAAAAGGAAAGATTTGTTTGAGCATTTCTTCCAAGGCCAACTCTTGCACTTCGCCTTGCATTTGCATACTGCCTTGTTCCGATTTGCGTTTCATTTCCTCTATCAAGCGGTTTTGGTCGTCAATCTTTTTTTGAAACTCTTTCAAACGCATTTCATTTTTTTGATCGGCTTCTTTGCCTATGCGTTCTTTCAATTCATTTTCTTTTTCGAGTAAAAGCTTTTTAGTATCCAACTCATGTTGATTTTCTAAATCTTTCATGCGTTGTTGAATTTCCATTTTCTCTATTTCTAGTTTGCGAAGGGCTTTTAGTTTTTCTTCGTTCTCTTCATTTTGCTTTTTATAAAATTCAATCTGCAGCTCATTCTCTTTGGTAAGTTTTAATTTAACTTGTTCTTCAACCTCTTTTTTGCGATTGGCCAATTCGATGGTTTGTTCTTCTAGGATGCGTTTGCGTTCCAATTCAACTTGTTCTTTTTGAAGTCGCATTTGCTCATCTACTTTGGCTTTTTCACCTTTCCATTTTTCATTGAATTCGCGTTTTAATTTTTCGCCTACTTCTTTTTCTATATCGGCTGTTAAAGCACTTTCAATACTAAATTGGTGTTTGCAATTGGGGCAGGTAACTTGATTATTTTGACTCATAAAATTGAAGGCATACGAACGTACAATTTATTTTTGAGAAATACTTCAGGTGTGGAAATCGAGGGTTTAAAAATTTGAGCGACCCTATTTGTTATTTTAAAATTAATGCTATGTTTGTCAAATCATTAGCCGTTTTTTAGGTAGGACTGATCAGTTGCTATTGATTTGCCATATTGGTTTAACGAAGCCTTTGGCAGAAAAGTTTTATGTGCATTTTATTATTTTTTTGAACATTTAAATTAACAAACATACATGAAATCAAAAATTATCAAGGGACTTAAAATAACCCTTATCGGTTTAGTACTTGTAATCGCAGTGTTGCTCACCTATGTGAAAACAGCCTTGCCGAATGTTGGGCCTGCTCCGGAAATTAAAATTATAGCATCACCAGAACTGATAGCGAGAGGTGAATATTTAGCCAACCACGTGATGGTTTGTATGGATTGCCACAGCAAGCGCGATTGGACCAAATTTTCTGGTCCTATTTCAGGCACAAAATTGGGTTGTGGTGGTGAGTTATTTGATCAAAAATTTGGATTCCCAGGGAAATTTGTTTCGAAAAATATTACACCTTTTAGTTTAGGACAATGGACCGATGGAGAGATATTTAGAGCCATTACAACAGGGGTAAACAAGGACAATAAAGCGCTGTTCCCTGTGATGCCCTACAAATCTTATGCGCAATTAGATGAAGAAGATATCAGGGCTGTGATTGCTTACATCAGAACCCTCGCGCCAGTTGAGCAAACCAATGCAGAATCGGTGCCTGATTTCCCTATGAATTTTATTATTAATACGATTCCATCGAAAGCCAATTTACAAAAGCGTCCCGATCCAAGTAATTTAATTGCTTATGGTAAATACATAACCACTGCGGCTGCTTGCAGAGAATGCCATACAAAACAAGAGAAAGGGCAGTATGTAGGGGATGAGTTTGCGGGTGGATTTGAATTTGATTTGAGCAATGGTAAAAAAGTTGTTTCTGCGAATATTACCCCACATGCTTCGGGCATAGGCGGTTGGTCGAAAGAAGATTTTGTAAAACGTTTTAAAGTGTATTCTGATTCAGGCTATATTCTGCCAAGCGTTGACCTCGCCAAAAAAGAGTTTCAAACAGTAATGCCTTGGTCTATGTATACTGGCATGAGCACCCAAGATTTAGAAGCAATTTATACGTATTTAAAATCTCAGAAACCATCCAATAACGTAGTGGTTAGGTTTGCTGATACCAATAAATAATTAGTGCTGTACGGCCACAAGCTGTCCTTCCACATCACCATAATGGCGTCCCCATTTTGCTATCTCTTCTAATACAGGGACTAAACTTTTGCCGAATTCAGTGAGCGAATATTCAACGCGCAAGGGCACCTCCACAAATACTTCGCGTTTGATTAAACCATCGGCCTCCATCTTTTTGAGTTGTATGCTCAACATTTTTTCGGTCATATCTGGGATTTGTTTTTTCAATTCCCCAAAGCGCAGGGTTTTGTTTCTAAGGTACCATAGCACAACTGTTTTCCATTTGCCACCTAAAAAACTCATTGTAACATCCATGGCACAGTGAAAGGTTTCACCCTTAATTTGATAAACGAATTCTTCTCCTTTTATAATCATAATCTATAGTATACTAACTGTCAATATTGACAGGTATTGCAAAGGTAAATAACTATAATTAGTTTTGCTACTATAATAATTACAGTATGATAAACATAGGCGTTTTAGGAACAGGCATGGTGGGTAAAGCCATTGCTACCAAACTGATTCAACTTGGATATAATGTAATGATGGGCAGTCGAACCGCGACCAATGAGAAAGCTATGGCTTGGGTTGCCGAGCATGGTTCATTAGCACAAACGGGCACTTTTGCAGATACAGCTACTTTTGGAGAATTGATTTTTAATTGTACCAAAGGTGAAATTACATTGGATGTTTTTAAAGCAATACCTAAGGAATCATTGGATGGTAAAACCATCATCGATCTGAGCAATGCCCTCGATTACAGCCATGGCATGCCGCCCGTTTTGAATGCTGCTTATTGTAATACCTATTCATTAGGAGAAGCAATTCAAGCATTGTTGCCGCAAGCCAATGTGGTAAAATCTTTGAATATTATAACAGCAGATGGCATGGTGAACCCTCAAAAATGTGGACAGGATCTTACGATGTTCATGAGTGGTAACAATGCTGAAGCAAAAGCCGAAGTGGAAGAGTTACTATTGCAATTTGGATGGCAAGATATTATTGATCTAGGTGACATAACAACGGCTAGAGGTACTGAGATGATGCTACCGGTGTGGTTGAGGATTTATGGGCAATTAAAAAGTCCTTACTTCGGATTTAAAATTGCACGTTAAAAGTAGGATTTTTAGCAAAGTTTCATAAAGCTTTTGGAACCTGGTTTTATGAGAAATATTTCTGGCCTTTACAACTATGATGGATGCATTGAAGGCAAAAAAAACACCCCGCACTAGGCGGGGTGAATTTTTTATAGAGAACAACAGGTGAGTTTATCTATATTGCGAATGGCAATGGTTGCCGGCATTGGCAGGCATTTGCATTTCACCACATTTACCATTTTGATAATTGTTATAGCGATGGTGTTTCATGGCTTTGAAACCGCCAACAGTTAATAACATGGTGGTGGCGAAGACGAAAATTTTAAGTCCTTTTTTCATGGTTATGGATTGGTTTGATTGGTGTTAGGTTCTGATGTTTTTGGTTCAGTGTAGTGCGAGTAACAGCGGCCTCTGTAGTTTTTCATAAAGTTCGCGCGCTCTTCTTCGCTCATGTTTTTGTAATTGTGCGCAAAAGCATAATGGTGCATGCCCCTTCTGCGACCGCCCATCAATTTAAAAATGGCACCTATTAAAAGGAAAAATACGAAAACCCTTACTAAGAAAAATGGCAATACAAACAAGGCTACGCCTGCTAAGAATCCGGCCAACACGGTTTTAAAAAATTGTTTCATGATTGAATTTATTTTAATTGTTATTTATACAAGGGAAGACGCATGATTTAAAATTTTACTTTAAATTATTTCAAAATAAAAAAAGGAAACCAAATGTTGATTTCCTTTTATGGTGATTTGAAAGCTTACAGAACTAACTTCTTCCACAGCGTTGGCGCCATTCTGCTCTGAATTGTTCTCTTTCTTCGGCACTCATGTTCTGCATTTTTTCTTTCCATTCCATGCGTTTATTATAGCCGTTTTTATAGCGACCAGGACCTCCTTTAAAGCCTCCGAATAAAATTTTACAGAGTACTAATAAACCAGTGGCTTGCCAAAATGTAATGGGCTTTGCAATGGT
>CANFUB010000231.1 GCA_947450015.1 Bacteroidota bacterium
AATTTGATAAAATCGCCAAAGCAACCACAATCAGTCACCTTGTTATAGTAAGCACTGTACCATGTCAAGAAAGTGAAGAATAAAATAGTAATTAAAATGGTCCATGCAGTTAGTTTTGGTTTCCAACCTATTAAAATAGCAAAACCCAATACAATTTCAAGGATACATAATATCACAGAAAACAATACTGAAAAGGGCTTAAGTGCTCGGAAAAAGCCAACTAAAAAATGCTCAGGATGAACGATGGTATAAACGTTCAAAGGGATAATTTCTTCTAATTTGTTGTTATTCGAAACGGTAAAATTATCACTGAACAATACACTATCAGAGCCACTCACTGCAGATAATTTTACAATGTGTTGGTCGTTTTTATCCTTCAGTCTGTAGCGGTGTTTAAATAAATTATTGTCATCCAATACCACAAATACATCTGTAGAAAGCGATGTGGTAGTATCAATGGTTGAGGTGGTGTCTTCAGAACTTTCTGAGTCGGTGGTGGTTACTTTACTGACAAAAGAACGGTTCAATTGCAAGTATTTAAAACTGTCTTTGGCATTTAAGTAAATCCATGAACTATCGTGATTGCCATAATTATCGCTAAAAGATATTAGCACAGAGTCTTGCGTTCTTTGAAAATCAGAAGCAAATACATCAAAATATTCATTGAGTTTTATGCCGGTTCCTTTTGGATCATTACTTTTAATAAAGCCGGAAAACATGAACAATAATCCAACAAAGATTCGGGCAGCTGAGGTTAATATTTTTATCATTTTGGGTTATGTAGTGTTATTAATGCAAATATAGCATAATTCATCATATCTCTGTAATTGGCGTCAATGCCTTCACTTACTAGTGTAACGCCACTGTTGTCTTCAATTTGCTTGGTGCGATTAAGCTTCATTAAAATTAAATCTGTAAAGCTGCTTACACGCATTTCACGCCATGCTTCACCATAGTCGTGGTTCTTTTTTAACATCAATGCTCTGGTGGTTTCAACTTCTGTATCGAACATTGCCATAATTTCTACTGCTGTAAATTCATTGGTGTCTTGCCAATGTTTCAATTGAATTAAACCAATGATGCAATAGTTGTAGATGCCAATAAATTCGGCTTCAATACCTTCATCTACCAAACTAGTGCCTTTGTCTTCTATACTGCGAATGCGGAGTGCTTTGATTAGAATTTGATCTGTTATACTTTTAGGTCTAAGGATACGCCAGGCGGCACCATAGTCGGTATTTTTGTTGTCGAATAATTGACGACAGGTTGTTATTTCAGAATTGTATTGTGTTAAAGTATGATTCACTTTCAGGGATTAACGATTAGATTTGCAAACATAAGTTTATGGACATCAATTTCAAACCCTATTCGTTGAATATTAATAAGAACCTATACACAATTCATGAACCAAAAGTAATGGGTATTTTAAATGTTACAGTTGATTCGTTTTATGATGGAGGCCAATATGGGACGATAGATTCAGCACTTCTTCAAGTTGAAAAAATGTTGAACGATGGGGCCGATTTTATCGATGTTGGTGGTCAAAGCACACGTCCGGGCGCTGATGAGATACCAGAAACATTAGAAATAAAAAACACAAGCGAAATAATACAAGCAATAAACAAACGTTTTCCGGAGGCAATTATTAGTATTGATACGTATCGGCAGGCAGTTGCTAAAAGGGCTGTAGAATCAGGGGCAACTATTATAAACGATATAAGTGCAGGGGAGAATGATGTCAATATGTTGCCATATGTGGCTGAAACAAAATTGCTTTTTGTTGCAATGCACAAACAGGGCCATTCAAAAACAATGCAAATCAATCCCCAATATGAAAATGTATGCAGCGATGTGATGGCTTATTTTATTAAAAAGAAGCATCTACTTACATCACTTGGTATTAAAGATATTATTGTTGATGTTGGTTTTGGCTTTGGAAAAACGCTAGAACACAATTACGAATTACTTAAAAATCTTTCAATTTTTCATGCATTGAATTGTCCAATACTTGTAGGTGTTTCGCGCAAAGGGATGATATGGAAAGCCTTAGGAACTAGTCCAGAAAAGGCCTTAACAGGTACCATTGCTGCCAATACAATCGCACTTTTACAAGGTGCCCATATTCTCAGAGTTCACGATGTGAAAGAAGCGAAAGAAGCAATAAAAATTGTAGGCATGTTAAATTGATTGCCAAAAGGATAGAATCCTTAATTCCCCCAACACTTTATTAGTTATTAACTTAAACCAATAACCAATAACTAACTAGTAGTATGTGCTAAAAGGAGCAGTCATTTCACCAATGACAGGCTTTTCAATTTTGTTTGCTGCACCGCTTCCGCTGATAGGGGCATCGCCCAAAGCACCTAAGTCAAACAATAAAGTAAAACGCAATTGATCTTGTAGCGGATGTCTTTGAACCAATGGCACCAAATAGGCAGCATCTAATCCAAATACTTTGTATCTTAAACCGAATCCAAAGGTTAAATATTTTCTATTGCCTTTTGATTTAGTTTCGTGGAAAAATCCACCTCTCAACATAAATTGTTTCGCGTAGATGTATTCGATACCAACTGAAATGTTGTATTCTTTTAATTCTTCTTTTAACCCACCTGGTGCATCTGTAAATGATTTTAAGGCTGCAGTAATAACAGGATCATCATTCTTTTTATATCCATCTTGAATTGGGTCGCCAGTAGATTGATCGATAGAATCACCAGTACCACGGTAATTTGACAAGTATTTAATTTGAGGTGTTGGTACTAATAATTTATTTATGTCTATCATACCTGTAATGGAATTGAATTGGTCAATATCATAAGTCCATGCAGTACCTAATTTTAAATTAGATGGAATAAATTCTCTAGAGGTTTTGTCAGAGTATGTAATTTTAGCACCGAGGTTTTGAATCATTGCACCAAAGGTGTAATTCAAATCTTTTTTAGCACCCTTCACTTTTATTTTTTTTACACCATTGTACATGGCTGATAAATCACCCGCACCGCTGTTTCCAGCTTTGGGAGAAATGCCATTGATGTTTCTGGTACCTGCTAGGTTTGAATGGATAAATCTTAAGGAAACACCCAAAGCCCATTTTTTGCTTAACTGGGTGGCATAACAACCATCTAATGCAAATTCACTAGGATTAAAAGTTCCAAGCGGATTTCCAACATCATCTGTAAAGTTAATATCGCCAAAACTGAAGAATCTAAATGAGCCGCCAATAGCAGAACGTTTATTGATTTTACCGTAACCACTAATGTAGTTATAAGATATACCTGGCACTAATTTGCGCAACCATGGTGCATAAGAAACAGAAAGACCAAAATCTTTTTTTGCAAAGGCAAGAGACGCTGCGTTCCAAAAAACAGAATTGGCATCACCACTTGAAGCAACACCTGCATCGCCCATGCCAGCTCTTCTGCTATCTGGTGTAATCGTTAAAAAAGGAACAGCTGTTGTAATCACATTTTGTTGACCAGCTAACTGATTTCTTAATTGGCTTACAGAGGTCTGTGCACTTGTGTTATAAAATTGAAATATAAAAGCCCCCGCAATAATTGCCGCTTTTGAAGTTTTTGAAATGAACATTAATTTTAAAATTTTTTGCGTAGATTTTTAATCAATAGGGCAAATATATAATTCTTTATTATAAATTAGTTTAAAATCACCAATTTTTCTATCTTTTCGGTAGATTGACCATCATCGGTTCTAATACTGACGCGATAGATGTATACGCCCTTAGATGGTTTGTCATCGTAATCATCTCTTCCATTCCAACTAATTTCTGAAACGTGTCCATTGGCGGCAGGTATGTATTGATCGATGGTTTTAATCACCTTTCCACTGATACTAAAGATGGTAATAACAACATTTAGATTTTGACCAGCTTTGTTGTGGTCAAAATGGAAAATAGTGTTGGTGCTGAATGGGTTCGGATAATTCAAAACATTTTTAATTTGAAAGTCTTCTCCATTGCTTACCAAAAATTCGATGGTAGCTTCACTAGAGTTGTTGTATACATCCCAAACTTTTAAAGTATAGGTGTGCTTGCCATCCTTCATGTTTTCAAGTGCATATTTTATTTCGCCTGAAGTATAGCTGTTTAAATTGGCTTTGTAAAAATTATTAACTACAAAGTTTTTTTCATTCACAGTGCCTTTGTCTATTGTAATTAGTAAGTCGCGACCAATGCCACTACCACTGGTATTAACTCCGTTTTCGTCGCTTATTTTTGCTAAAAGAAGTGGTGTTTGATTTGTTAAGCCGCCCGAAATGAAGGTATAATCATTTACAAATAACTCTAATTCTGGCCCTTTAAGATCGCTTGAAACATTCGATGAAGTACCGCCAACTAGTAGGTTCGACATGTTACCAGCAGCATCTGTATTTTCATTTTTACCATATAAACTTACTTTTCCAAAACCATAGTTGTAAGCAATGTCTTTTGGCACCACAAAAGAAAAACTAAACTTACCATCGGCAATAGAAGATTCTCCTTTGTATAAAATATTGTTGTATAAGCTGAAAGGTTCCTTGATATTGTCTGGATTATTTCCAAGTGTATAGAAAGTACTTTTCTTGTCGTAAATGGTAGGGTAGAGTAGTCCGTTAAAGGTGGTCATAGGAGTGCCCGTTACATCTTCGATATGGCCTTTAAATGTTACTTTCGA
>CANFUB010000232.1 GCA_947450015.1 Bacteroidota bacterium
AGTGCGTTGCAATGGCCTTTTCGGCCGTTAGCCAATTACACCAAGCACAGCAATTATAGTTCTTGAATAACAACAAGGCGGTGCTATTGGTATCATTACAATCGCTTGGCAACTTGATTCTAAATTTAGAAATAAATGTTTTGAATCGGCTCCACTCTCTATCAATATTGCAATAGCCAAATTTAAAATAATTAAATTGCATACCATACGAGCTAAACCTTGCTGTATCTTTTTTAGGTTGAATTTGAACGGTGTCTTTTAACACCCAATTCACTTTATTTAAACTGTCGCCTGCGTTGTTTTCACCAATCCAAAAATCCATAGGATCGGGGGTATTATTGGTCTGTGGAATTTGAATAAAAAAGCCAGAATTATCTTTCATCTTTAATTCCACGCCATTTTGTTTGGCCATTAAATAAAACATCCCTCCAGATTCTAGTAATTGATTGCCCGAGCCAACAGTCACGCCTGAAAACAACATGTCTGCCTTGTTCATGTATTCCATCAACTCAACATCTACATTACCAGTTACAGCATTTCCATTTTTATCTAAAAGACTATTCGCTGGAAAATAAAATCGACATCCTTTTGCACCAATAACCCATTGCGCACCTGCCGCGTTTATCGTAAATTTCTGTAGTGATGGTGCCGCTTTTTTGAAGGCACTTAGAATACTAACTGAATAATTTACTGCAGGCACTTTTGGATTGACATTTGGGGTAGTAATGTAAACAGTCGTTCTTTCCTTTTTACAGGCGTTGAACAGCAACAAAAACACAATTGTAAAACTTGCGATGTATAGCCACTTATTTTTCATATTTGTTTATTTTTAATTTAGACTGTTAAAAAAGGTTTCCAAATCAGCATCCGAAATTTCTTTGAGTTTTGAGAAGTTAGTGGTGACGCCCGAGTTTACTACTTTTTTATCTTCAATATACACCCGTTTATCTTTGTCCTTTACCAAGGTTATCAGGTGAATGGTCCAAGTGGGGGGCAGTTTATAGGCTGAGGAGTTAAATTCATCTTTGGAGGCATCATAGAACAAGGGGATAAGCCCTTTTAAGCCATCATTGTCGATCTTCATATAAACTTGGGCATTCAGTATGTTATTGATTCCCGTAAAAGTTGCCACCACTTGATTTCCAGTAGGACTATTATAGTAGGCATCGAGGTTACACCAGCCAAGTGTTTTGATTGTGAATTTGATGATCCGTTTGTCTTCATATACTTTTTTCAAAGAATCATACACCTTTGAAGTTGAATCTGCATTATAAAAGAAAGCCGTATCGGAAGTCCATTTTACAACTGTATCGTTGTTAGCAGAGATATTAATTTTACCAGTAAATTTTTTGATGTTTGCTAAATTCGCATCTAAATTCACAGGGATACTTGTTTGAATGGGTTTTACCAAATAGACGGTTTGTCCATTTTGGGTGGCCGTAATATTAAACATGGCTGCTGAACCGAGGATGCCATTTGTGGCTTCGGTAAAGGCACCTGTCCCTAGCATTTCTGCGTAGCGATTAACCTCAATCAAATTTATTTTTACGACACCTACCACTGGTACATTTGCCGAAGTGCGAAACGATGAGGCTGCAAATGTAAAGGTCATGCCTTTATCGCCCCTCACTGTGCCGCCAACTGAATTATCAAAACTAAAAGCTTGTTGTTGGGGTCTAAAAGTATTAAAAAAAGCTTTAAGTGTGGTAAATGATGAAGGTGTTGTAACCACTGGAATAATTGGGTTAGAAGGGTTCGTAACGTACACTATGGTGCGGTCTTTTTTACAGGCTTGAAAAAGCAAAACTGTAAGCGCGATCAAAAGAATCAATATTTTATTTTTCATATCTATTTATTTAAAATTCGGTTGGACATTTTTTGTATCTATTTTTAGGTTGGCCTTTTGCACCAAAGCATAACACAGCACCAAAATAGTATTGGTTAAGCGGGGTATCATATACCAATTGTTGTTCGAGTGCATATCTAAAACCTACAAAAGGTTGAAGATAAACGGCATTGCCAATGGTACATTTTGCACCTATGCCCCCTTGGGCCATAAATCTGCTATTGGGCCAATAGGCATTCGGCACTACTGCAGCATTAAATCTTTCTTCGCCCCATCTGCGGGTTAGTAATTGCCCACCTCCGTATAAAAACACATTGACTTTTTCGGACTTAGGATTTAACACTAAATTTAAGCATAAATTTAGCTCAGTAAAACGGATATCAGCATCGATTAGCGTGGCATTATTTCTTGTAAAATTTGCGGTATATAAAGCCCGAGTAAATGCCACCGAACCATCAATAAAAAATGTATTGCCTAAGGTGCGTGCGATATAAAAACCACCTGCTGCCTTGGCACCTGGTTCTTTTTGATTCAGCACTTTGTTATCTGGTGTTTCTATTTTCAGGCGGTTGTATGCCATTTTACCAATGATACCAAAACGCCATTCTGAAACTTGTGCATTCAATGGATGATGATTGAAAAGCAGAAAACCACAAAAAAGGAAGCCTAATAATTTCTTCATTTCCTTAAAGACGATGAAAGTTGTTAAAACGTGTCTCTTAAATTAAAAATATTTTTACAACCCTTGCTATCACTCATCAATATTTTTTTAGGCAGGAATCATTGGTCGATAAAAAAGCTTGTTCGGTGTTCTGTTTTGACGAAGCAAAAACAATATAGTATTTTTGCCTTGCGATATGATGACCGAGGACCTACTAAAAACCTATTTAAACAGCCTGCGACTGGATCTTAATTTATTTAAAGATGCCATTAAGGAAGTGAGTGAAGACATTATCAAGGAGGGCTATAGCGCCTTTCCCATTTTCATTGCCCACCAAGCCGAGGTTAAATTAGGAGAAGTAATCCTCGACCGCGAAGAGTTGGGCATTAATTTCACCATTCAAGCCAGCACATTAGAAGAATTTGTGAGTCGCAATATTATTAAACCTGGCAATGCCGATCGGTTTAAAGATGCTTTTAAAGATCCAGCCAAATTTTGTTGCATTTTCTTAGTCACCGAATACGGTGGGCAATTTGTATTTGTTCCCTTCGAAATTACCGAAGCCAGTTCGCCTGAATGAAGCAAGTAGCCATTGTTATATTAAATTACAATACACAAAAATTCTTAGCAGAATTCTTACCATCTGTATGCGCTACCCAATATAGTAACTTAAAAATAGTGGTTGCAGACAATGCCTCTACGGATGATTCGGTAAACTTTGTCAAACAAAATTTCCCGCAAATTGAGGTAATTGTTTTAGAAAAAAACTACGGCTTTACGGGTGGTTATAACCGCGCACTCAAACAAGTTACTGCCGATTATTATGTATTGCTGAATAGCGATGTAAAGGTAGCGTCCAACTGGATTCAGCCCATGGTTGATTTGGTTGAAAAGAATCCAATGATTGCGGCAGTTCAACCAAAATTATTGGATTATTATTCACCCGAAAAATTTGAATATGCTGGCGGCAGTGGGGGTTTTATTGATCAATATGGCTATCCTTATTGCAGAGGTCGTGTGTTCGATACCATCGAAGCCGATAAAGGGCAATATGATGATGCTAGACAAGTTTTTTGGGCCACTGGTGCGGCATTGTTTATTAAGGCCGACTTATATCATAGTTTAGGCGGATTAGATGAAGATTTTTTCGCGCACATGGAAGAAATCGATTTGTGTTGGCGTTTGCAAAACGAAGGTCATTTGGTATGGGTTTGTCCGCAGAGTGTGGTGTACCATGTGGGTGGTGGTACCATGCACAAATCGAATCCGAAAAAAACATATCTTAACTTTAGAAATGGGTTAATTTTATTATTGAAGAATTTACCGACCAGTCGGTTATTCCCTATCATTGTCATGCGATTAATCCTCGATCATATTGCGGCTTATCGTTTTTTATTCCAAGGCAATACTGACGAATTCAAAGCCATTGCCAAGGCCCATTTTCATTTTATTTTTCAAATTGGCAAATGGTGGAAGAAGCGCCAAGTGATTAACAAGAACAAGGCTTACTTTCATCCCGAAGTTTATAGAAAAAGTTTGGTGTGGGCTTATTTCAAAAAAGGGAAAAAGGTGTTTTCTGAACTTTAATGACCCCTTTTTTTCAATCCTTATTAATCTATAAATTTACTGTTTAAACTAATTAAATTTGAGCATGAAAAAAATTGTGGTTTTGACTGGCGCAGGCATGAGTGCCGAAAGTGGCATTAGCACCTTTCGCGATGCAGGTGGTTTATGGGAAGGACACGATATCATGGAAGTCGCCAGTCCTGAAGGGTGGCGGAAAAACCCAGAATTGGTTACAGAATTTTACAATAAAAGGCGCCTGCAGTTGGCCGAAGTTGAACCGAATGCAGGACATCGTGCATTGAAAACATTGGAGGACCACAATGAGGTTTTTATCATTACACAAAATGTAGACGATTTGCATGAAAGGGCTGGCTCTACTAACATTCTACATTTGCATGGCGAACTCACAAAAATGAGAAGCACGCATGCTGAAAATTCAATTATTGACATTGGCTATAAAGCCATGCCATATGGCGCCCTTTGCGACAATGGACATATACTCAGGCCGCACATTGTTTGGTTTGGAGAGGCTGTACCAATGATAGAAAAAGCTGTTGAAATAGTGATGGAGGCAGATGTTTTAATCATTGTTGG
>CANFUB010000233.1 GCA_947450015.1 Bacteroidota bacterium
GCTATATGAATTAATGTTATTTGAATTAACAATTAACTTTGGTCAGCGACCCAAAAAACTGTAGAAAAAACCCTTAACCATTACCATTGCACAACAATAGTTAAATGCGAGACCTGCGCGTTGAGTCCATCCCGATTTCTATGATTCAAACAAATTAATTTTATAATTTTTTTCATAAAGCTTATTGTCTCTAACACAAGCAAAAACGCGTTGAACAATTTTGTTTCGTATAGAATTTAATACTAACATCTTGTTTTTACCTTCGTCAACTTTTCTGGTATAATAGTTTTTTAAATCCTGGTTACAATTAATTGCAGTTAGAGCTCCCATATGAAGCAGCATTTTCATTCGTTTGTTTGCCCTATGTGACACCTTTGCTCTGCTCTTTATACTTGTACCAGAGACGTACTCGAATGGAACAATGCCAGCATAACAGGCAAATTTCTTCGCCTTCGTTATTGTTTTAAATTCATTTGTACAGATTATAAGTTCTATTGCAGTTATTGGTCCTACACCATTGATTGATGTAGTTATTGTAAACAATCGCTTAAGTGTCTCATCATTCTTTATGATTTCATTAATTTTACTTTCTACTTTCTGTAAATCCAAATCGAGTCTTTTAATTGATGCTTCACAGCATGAAGATATTGTTTTACTAGTTTCCTTGTCAAACAACTTAATTTCATTCGCTGGGACTGTTAATGTTTTTTTAGCCATTATTAGCCTTGTCCTCAGAACAGTTAGATTCTTAAGCATTTTTACAACATCTCTTGGTGGTTCCCATAATTTTAAATTCTCATTTTCTTTAGACGCATACATAGCGATTCTTTCGCAATCAATTTGATCGCTTTTACCTCTTTGCATACCATTAGACAACTTAATTTGAACTGGATTTTCTAAGCAAATGTTTGCATTCTTTTGTTGTAAAAAAGTTAGTAAGTGTTGATTGTAGATGCCAGTGTGCTCCATGCAAAAAACACTTTCTTCTACTTTGAAATCAATACAGTTTTTCATTAATTCCTTCCAAAAGGATGATAGGCTTTTAGAGTTGTTTTCAATTTTGCAAACCATGATCTTTTGGTTGTTAACCATTACGCATAGGTCGAGTGTCAATTTTGACACATCAATACCAATAAAATTTTTAAATTTCATATTTTTGTAAATCATTTAAGTATAAGTTAACAGGTTTAAAACACTATCAATACCTTAATAATGAGTCTTACCACTCTAATTTCTATTTGATGCCGTTTTAAACAAACTGACAGAGGGTTAAATCGGGATGTAGGTTTAAGAACCTCGATAGCTATATAACTTACCTCTGTCAGTGTTAACTTATTCACAAATTAACATTTATTAACAAAAGAAAAAGAAGCAAAAAGAAAATTCCATTACAATCATTAATTCTTAATTAATTTGGAATTTCAAATCTAAAGGATAGCAATCGGGACGTAAAAATTTCATTTGATCAGCAAGCCAAAAGACTATAAACAAAAATTATTAACACTTAACAATGCACTACTATTGTTATTTGCGAGACATGCGCGTTGAGTCCACGAATGGTGTGAAATTTTTATTTTTCAGCGATGAAGGGCGGGCCTGAGCGAGAAGAAAAATGAAAATTTCTCATTCGTGGTGGGCTTTTTTGGTTACTTTTTTGCCCAAACAAAAAAGTAACATAATCGTAGCAGAAATGCGAAACCATGTTTAAATGCACAACCTTTAGCTAAACAATCCGTGACATTAGTTAAAATTATTTATGTAGTTTTGACCCCATGGAAAGTATCTTCAATGCCGAAGCCAATCAAAAAATCTTAGCCCGCATCGATCAATTAACACCCGAGTCGCAAGCGTTATGGGGTAAAATGACCGTCGATCAAATGTTAGCACATAGCCAACAAGCTTTTCGTTCGGCCAAGGGCGAGTTGAATTTAAAACGCAATCTCATTGGTTTTTTGTTTGGTAAAATGATTAAGAAAAAAATGATGGCCGATGATGCACCCTTGGTAAAAAATTCTCCAACCGATCCGCATTTTATCATTGCTGATAACCGAGATTTTGAAACAGAAAAAGCCAAACTCAAGGCCTTGGTTTCTGAAATGGCTACCATGGGAACGGCTGCCATTCGGTATGAAAAACACCCTTTCTTTGGCGCTATGACGAAAGCAGATTGGGATGTGCTTTTAATGAAACACACCGACCACCATTTGCGTCAGTTTGGTGTTTAAAATAGGGTAACAACTGGCTTTAAATTTGTGTGGCTGGTTTGGTTTTAACTGGCAATTTAATAGGCTTTAGTTTAAACCCTTTTGTTTTTACAATTTTGAAATTGTATTTCATGCTTTTGTATCTTGGGCCATCGAATACACTGATCCCTAATCCCGAAATGGTGAGACCCGCAGCTACACCCAATGGAGATTCCAGCAATCCAGAAACAAGCATTGTTGTAAGACCATTCATAACTAAATAATACGACAATAATTGGTATTCAATCCCTGGGCGTCTTATGGTGCTGATGAATTTTAAATTGAGGGTGTCAAATTCTCCATCAAATTTATCTAAAATGGCAATTTGCGAATCGTTGACAATGATTACACTGCCTCGGTATCCACGGCCATTCACTGTTTTAACCTTAATGATTTTGCGCTCGGGAATAACAATTGTTCTTCCTCTGTTAATTCGCGGCTCCAATAAAATATATTTTCTAGTAAGGGTATCTACTTTCTTGGTTTGGGCCTGTGAAAGTAGCGGTAAGGCCATTAAAAAAACACAAAAGAATATTGACTTCATAGACATAATCAAAACTAATGATTTTGTCTAAATAAAAAAAATTCAGCCATCTCTGCTATTTTTCTTAAATTTGGCATCCTTTTTAAAGTATAATAATCAATATGCATAAAATAATAATTGCCTTCTTGCTGATTACTGGCATGGGCCTGCAAGCACAAATCCGTTATGGCACCTATGGCCAAGAGAAACACGGTAAGTATACCTATACCAAAGTGTCCAACGATCCTACTAATAGTCGCTGGTATGTTTTGTCAAACGGGTTAACCGTTATTCTTTCTGTGAACAAAGACCAACCGCGTGTTCAAACTTTAATTGCTACCAAAGCAGGTAGTAAAAACGATCCTGCCGATAACACAGGTTTGGCGCATTACCTCGAGCATTTGTTGTTCAAAGGAACTGATCAATACGGTACACAAGATTATGCCAAAGAAAAAGTCTACCTCGATCAGATTGATAATTTGTATGAGCAATACAATAAAACCACCGATGAGAAAAAGCGCAAAGCCATCTACCGTCAGATTGATAGCATCAGTGGCATGGCTGCTAAATTTAGCATTGCCAACGAGTACGATAAAATTTGCCAATCGATCGGTGCCCAAGGTACCAATGCCTTTACAAGTGTTGAGCAAACTGTATATGTCAACGACATCCCTGCAAACCGCATTCACCAATGGATTGAGCTTGAAGCCGAGCGTTATAGAAATCCAGTGTTCCGTTTGTTTCACACCGAATTAGAGGCGGTGTATGAAGAAAAAAATATTTCTTTAGACAACGATGGGGAAGAGGCTTACGAAAGATTATATGCTAGCTTGTTCCGCACCCACCCTTATGGTACACAAACTACCATTGGTACTGTTGAGCATTTAAAAAATCCTTCCTTAATCAAAATACGCAATTATTTTAACACCTATTATGTGCCCAACAACATGGCCATTATCATGTCGGGCGATATTGATCCAGAAGGTGTGATAGAAATGATAGACAAACATTTTGGTGGCATGGTAAGCAAGCCAGTGCCAGCCTTTACCTTTAAACCAGAGTATCCACGTGGCCGTCCAGATAGCATTTCTGTGGTTGGTCCTGATGCTGCCAACCTAATGATGGCATGGCGTTTTGATGGTGCAGGCACTAAGCAAGCCATGATGGTGCGCATCATCGATTTGATTTTGAACAATAGCAAAGCGGGTTTAATTGATTTGAATTTGGTGAAAGAACAGAAGGTTTTATCTGCTGGTTCATCACCCGATTTTATGAAAGATTATTCGGTGCACATGTTATTTGGTAAACCAAAAGAGGGGCAGACCTTAGAGCAATTGCGCGATTTGTTGTTGGCCCAATTAGACAATATTAAAAAAGGAAATTTTGATACCACTTTGTTGAAAGCCATTGTGGCGAATAGCAATGTTGAAGAAATTCAAAAATTAGAGAGCAATGAAGGCATTGCCTATACCCAACTAGATGCTTTTGTAACAGGTCGCAGATGGATTGATGTATTGAACAGCAATTATGAATTGAGCAAGATTTCTAAAAAAGACATTGTCGATTTTGCCAATGAATACTACACCAATGGCTATTCTATTGTATACAAACGCACAGGCGAAGATGCCAAAAAAGAAAAAATTGAAAAGCCTACAATTACAGAAGTGGCTTTGAACAGAGATAAAACATCGCCTTTTGTTACCGACTTAATCGAAGAAGAAGCTGACACCATTTACCCTGTGTTCATTGATTTTGAAAAAGACATGGAACGCGCCATGGTAGGCAATACCAAATTATTGTACAAAAAGAATGCATCGAACCAATTGTTCACCATGTATTATGTGGTTGATATGGGCCGTTTAAATGATAAGAAATTATCGATA
>CANFUB010000234.1 GCA_947450015.1 Bacteroidota bacterium
CTTCAAGGTCCATATCGCCCATAATTTTTCTAAGATGGTCGAAATTAAAAACGCCACCTCCATTGTAAGCATTGATGTAAAACTTTACATCGCCAATGGGCAGGTCGCTTATTTCTTGTTTCTCTCCAAAGTTTTGCAAGGTCTCTGTTTCTTCGTTTTCAACATAAGCCATGATAAAATGGCGGGGCAGGTTAACCCCATACACCGGCACGTTCAACCTTTGTGCTAGCAACATATAAATAATAGAAAGCGAAATGGGATTGCCTGCTTTGGTATCTAAAACGCGATTGATAAAACTATTGTCGGGGTGCAGGTAATTGGCCTCGTTGCCTTTGAAACCATGCAATTGAAACAAAATATAATTAAGAATTTTTACCTTTTCGAAAGAGGTTAGGTCGTAGTGAAATTCCAACCAAGCATCTAAACGCAAGCCTTCTAGTTTTTGAATAAGGTAGGCTTCTGTCAAGTCGGGGTATTTGAATTGACAGATGGTGACCATGGCCGAAAGCAAGTTTTTACCGCCATTGTTTTTCCATTCCACCAATTGTTTCGAAAGGTGGTTCACCTTAATATGGTCGATGGCCTCCTCTAAACGGTCGCGTTGTTCAGCCGTGTTTACATCCTCGAACAAACAATCGTTGAGCAAGGGAATTTGCTGTACCTCGGTTTGCGTAAGGGCATTGAATGCAATTTGCCAAACGTTCTCATCATTGTCTTCCAATAAGGTTACCAGGGCTTTCAATTCATTTTCGGCTAGCATAAGGATTAATTAAATTCATACAAAATTAAGAGCAAATAAATCGCAAAAGCCAAGGGGCATTTGAAAGTTATAAACGCTGGGATGTGTTTATCCATTATTTTAAAATAAGAGTGGTTTTTATTCTAATCGAAACCCATTAATTTTGTGCTATGATGAAGTATGGTTTACTAGCAATGTGTTTGTATTTAACAGCCTGTACCGATAAGGCCATTATCGTTGACGAAATGCGCGATATACCTAAGGCGAGTTGGGCGTTTAACCAAATACCCGATTTCGATTTCGATGTTAAGAACACCCAGCTCAATCACAATTTATATTTGAACCTCAAAATTCAAAAAACCTATCCTTACGAAAATTTATATTTGTTAACCCATATTAAAGACACCGAAGGAAAGATTACCAGCAGTCGCAAAAATTTTAGATTAACCGACGAAGATGGCAACCCAATCGGCAGCATGAGTGGCAATTCTATTAGTTACCAATTGCCCATTTTCACCAATATGAAATTTCAAAAATCGGGCAAGTACTTTATCGCTTTAGAACAAAACATGCGCGATAGTGTAATCAATGGGGTGGAGAGCATTGGGGTAATGATAAAGGAAGGCGAACCTGTTTTTTAATGTTAAACCAACCAATTGTTTTTTTTGATGGACTTTGTAATTTGTGTAGCAATGCTGTGCAATTTATTTTGAAGTACGACAAGCATCAACGATTTCATTTTGCCTCTATACAAGGCGCTACAGCTGCCCAAATGTTGCCGGCACATTTAACCATTTCGCAAGGCGTTGATTCTATTGTGTTTTTTGAGAACGGAAAATTCTACACAAAAAGTACCGCAGCCTTAAGAATTGCTAAACATTTAAAATTTCCAGTTAATCTGTGTTATGTTTTTATGTTAGTGCCAGCCTTTATTCGCAATGTTGTTTATGATTGGATAGCGCGCAATCGCTATAAATGGTTTGGAAAAAAAGAAGTTTGTTGGTTGCCAACACCTGAGTTAAGCAGCCGTTTTTTACCATGAGAAAGTGTTTAATAATCATAGCGCTTTTCATAGGTGTGCAAAGTAAAGCACAAACCAAATTATACATAGACAGTATGCTGAAGGAAGCTTATATAGCCAAGTACCCTTTTCATGAAGGCTTAACTTGTATTCCCTTTTACTGCGATCCTTTTCAAGTGCGCAATATCAAAGCCAGCGATACCAGCATGTGTGGCAAGTTTGTGTTCGTCAATAAAAATTTCGATGTTAAAATAAGACCAATATTTGAATTGCCTTGTTATTTCGAACCGAGGTTTAGTGAGGGTTTATGTGCTGTGAATATCAAAGGTGAAATCGTTTACATCGATTCCTTTGGAACCATTAAAATTAACACCCATCTGCCAGCTTGTTCAATGCAAAAGAACAAGGCAACACCATTTGTTAAAGGCTTTGCTAAAATATACAAGGGCAGTAATACGCCTAAGAATTTTACTGAGATTTATACCATCAATACAAGCGGTAAACGCATTTCATCGGTGGCCATGGTAAAGGTAAAATTGAAACCTGTCATTATTGCGGCTAACGAACGCGAACGCAAAAGAGACAAGCAACCATTGGACATTAAAAATGGCAACGACAAGCCAACGGATATTACTGTGTTTCGACCTGTGTTCGATTTGCCTGGCTTAACGGTTAAGAACCATTATCCAATTTCAGAAATGGATGCACAACGCTTGTTGAATAAGTATCCGCATAAAAATAACCGCATGTTGTTATATTACGATTGTGGCGATTATCAAAAAGAAAACATGGCCGATGAGGATACCTTTTACTGCGGTAAATTTGTATTCGTCGATACGCTTTTCAATGTGCGCATCAATGCGGGTTTTGAAATGCCTTGTGGATTCGAACCAGAATTTTCTGAAGGACTGTGTGCCGTGGGCATTGATAGTCAGATTGTGTACATCGATACCATTGGTCGCATTAAAATAAAAACCAACTTGGCCAGTTGCAACAAGGAGCAAAACAAAGCTAGTACCTTTAAAAATGGGATAGCCACCTTGTACCATGGCAATATCAATTCTCCAGGTTTTTATACCACCATTGCCATCAATGTTTATGGCGAGCGGGTAAGGTTATTAGAATTCGATGAATTAGAATTGGCCACCAAGCGCCTCGATAAATTTACCAACCTTACCCCCGAAGAAGCAGTGGATTGTTTTGTAGGCAAAGGCAAAACCAATGGCTACTGGTTCCTAGTAGAAAAAAGCGGAAAAGTAAGAAAGAAGCTGGTCCTAAAACCTTAAGCTAATTTGATAGTTTGATAATGTGCTAATTTGGTAATTGTCTGAAATTGTCAAAAGTAATTATTATTAACAAGCAACAAATCGATTTTGTAAGGCTTTTTTTACGCAGTAAAAAAAACTTATATTGATTTAATTATTTTTTTTAATGGCATCAATTCTGCTTCGCGGTGTGTACTTAAAAAAAGTATTATCAATTCTACAACGATTGAAATTTTTACAAGTATTTTATAAGCTAAATAAAAAAAACTTATGCTTCTTATTACTTCGTAGCTGCTTCGCGGTGTGGTAAAATAAGTGTTGTTTTGTCTCACTTCGACAAGCTCAGTGTGACGTGCAAAATAAATATGAAAGTTCTCGAAGAGTTTTTATTAACCAACTATAGTCGCAAGCCATTTTTTACGCAGTAAAAAACCCTTATGTGCTCTTAAAGAAAGTATTATTATTACTGCGATGATTGAAATTTGCACAAGTATAATTTAAGCAGAACAAAAAAAACTTCTGTGACTTATGTGGTAAAAAAAGTGTTGTGTGGTTACTTCACCCGGTCCTTATTCTCCGCCACGAATTTACCCCATCCAGCCCCCGCTTTTTTCCCCGTCTTCAATCCAAATCCCCGCGGTGAATGTTGGAAAATATGGCACATGGCCGCACCCAAGGCATCAGTAGCATCTAAGTGTTTCGGCATCTCTTCGAATTTTAGCAAGGTTTGCAACATGGCCGCCACTTGTTCTTTGGTGGCATTGCCACTGCCTGTTACGCTTAGTTTTATTTTGCGCGGTTGGTATTCATAAATGGGAATTTCTCGCATTAAGGCTGCAGCTATGGCAACGCCTTGCGCTCTTCCTAACTTTAACATCGACTGCACATTTTTGCCAAAGAAAGGCGCTTCAATGGCCAATTCATCGGGCTTATAACTGTCGATAATACCGGTAACGCGTTCGAAGATATGTTTCAATTTTATGGCATGGTCCTCGAGTTTATCGAGTTTAATAATACCAATGCTTATGAGCACATGTTCTTTTCCTTTGATGCCTACTACACCATAACCCATTATATTTGTACCGGGATCTATACCCAATACAATTTTATCAAAATCACTAATTTCTACCCTTTGCAAAACAAAACAAAGATAAAGGATAAATCGGTTTGGCGAACAATTTTCATCGCAGCGCAATGGATAGTGCCAATGCTCATTGCATTGTTATTGTATAAAAAATTTTTTAGAAATACTGAATTGTCATTGCCGCATTTTATGCTGCAGGTGAAAGCCTTGCCATTGCAATGGTATGTGCTGTTGGTAGTGGCGTCTATCTGCAATTGGAGTTTAGAAACGTATAAGTGGCAATACTTAATTCGCAAGCTTAATCCACTGACTTTTGGTAAAGCTTTGCAATCAATTCTATCGGGTGTCGCAGTTGCGCAATTGTTGCCTTATAAAACGGGGGAGTACTTAGGGCGTTTGATGTATGTAAAAACATGGCATCGCTTGAATGCGGGTTTGTTATCGGTGATTGGCAGTTACAGTCAATTATTAATCACCTTGCTTTTGGGGATTTTTAGTTTTATTTACTTAAAGCCCATTGCATTGTC
>CANFUB010000235.1 GCA_947450015.1 Bacteroidota bacterium
AAAACAAGGGGTCATTAAAAAATATGAACAAAACAGAGATATTCCTTCCATCGATGGTACTAGTAAACTAAGTTTACATTTTCGATTCGGTACCATTTCGATTCGCGACAAAGCAGCCAAAGGGCAAATGCTAAGTGTAAAATGGTTGAATGAATTGATTTGGCGCGACTTTTATAGTCAGATCTTGTTTCACTTCCCACATGTAGAACAAGGGGCTTTCAAACCAGCCTACAACAAAATTAGTTGGTTGAATGATGAAGTTACTTTTGAAAAATGGTGCCAAGGTCAAACTGGATATCCTATTGTAGATGCCGGCATGCGCGAATTGAATACCACCGGCTTAATGCACAACCGTGTGCGAATGATAGTCGCAAGTTTTTTAACTAAACACTTACTGATTGATTGGCGCTGGGGTGAAGCCTATTTTGCCGAAAAATTATTGGATTTCGATTTAGCTAGCAACAATGGGGGATGGCAATGGGCTGCTGGTTCTGGTGTCGATGCAGCGCCATACTTCAGAGTATTTAATCCATACTTGCAAACCGAGCGTTTTGATCCTCAATTTAAATATATTGCACACTGGGTACCTGAGTATTTAAGCCCTCAGTATCCTAAGCCAATTGTCGACCATGCCTTTGCTAGAAATAGATGTCTGCAAGTGTATAAAGAAGGATTAGCAAATTAAAGGCTAGTTTATTTTTTTCAGAAAACTATTTTTTCCATTATGGTTTTGACTATTTTTGCGCCATAATAATTTTAATATGAAAAATATTTCTGTGATTGGTTCAGGTACAATGGGAAATGGCATTGCGCACGTGTTTGCTATGAATGGTTATAAAGTTAACCTTATTGATATTAACGAAACAGCACTCCAAAAAGCCATTGCTAAAATTGGATCAAACTTGGATAGACAAGTTGCTAAACAATTAATTACCGAGGCTCAAAAGTCAGAAACATTGGCAAACATTAGCATTACAACTGATTTAAAAACGGGTGTATCAAATGCCGATTTAGTAGTAGAAGCAGCTACTGAAAATGCTAGTATTAAATTACAACTTTTTAAAGATATTGATGCAGCTGCGCCTGCACATTGCATACTTGCATCTAATACATCATCCATTAGCATTACTAAAATTGCCGCAGTAACTTCACGAGCAGAAAAAGTAATTGGTATGCACTTTATGAACCCTGTGCCAGTAATGAAATTGGTGGAGGTAATTAATGGTTATAAAACCAGTGCCGATGTTACTGAAACAATCATGACTTTAAGCAAAGCCATTGGTAAAATTCCGACCTTGGTGAATGATTACCCTGGTTTTGTAGCAAACCGTATTTTAATGCCAATGATCAACGAAGCAATTATTACCTTACACGAAGGTGTTGCTGGTGTTGAAGAGATTGATACCGTAATGAAATTGGGTATGGCCCATCCAATGGGTCCGCTTCAATTGGCCGATTTCATAGGACTTGATGTTTGTTTAGCCATCTTAAATGTTCTATACGATGGTTTAGGAAATACAAAATATGCACCTTGCCCTTTGTTAGTAAATATGGTAACGGCTGGCGACCTAGGTGCCAAAACCGGTAAAGGTTTCTACGACTACAGCGGTGGTGGTAAAGAACTTGTCGTTGCTTCTAATTTTAAGTAAACCAAGGGTGCTATGTCAACCCGCTTTTTAATTGTAATTTTATTAATTATAGTTAACCCTTCATGTAAAAATAAAAAGGGCGCGGTAACTGATCACAACCAACTAAATGCCTTCTCAGATTTAATAGAACCCAATGTTTGGCAAGCCATAGGGCCTTTTGGTGCGTCAAAACCATTCATTGAAAATAACGAATGGAGCGCTTTTGGTGCGGGTCGTTTTGAATGCGTAAATATTCACCCTGACAATGAAAATGAAATCTTAATAGGGCATGCCTCGGCAGGTTTGTTTAAAACCATTGATGGTGGAATGACATGGGAACAGAAATTAGATTTTGAATTTGCAACTGGCATATTTAATATCCTGCGTTTTAATAAAAATGATAAACATTTGTTGGCCTGTTGTGCTACAGACTTAGGCATGGAAAAACAATTTGGCTATGGCTTAATTGAAAGTTTCGACAATGGCGAAACGTGGCAAAGAAACAGTTTACAATACAACCCTTCAGAATATAATTATACCCAACAAAGGGCTATTGAAATTATTGATAAACGCAATGAACAAAAATTATTAAGCATTTCAGACCACGAAATCTTTATCAGTTACGATGGCGCTAAAACATGGAAAAGTGTTTATAAAACGACCGAGAATTTAAAATCTATAAAGGTCAATCCAGAGAATGAAAAACAGATTTTCATTACGGGCAATGTTTTAATCGCTTCTTATGATGGTGGTGAAACTTGGAGCGATGAAACAACGGTGGTAACCAGAAGTTATGGCGCAGTGCCGGGTAAGAATGCGAGGTATGAAATTGGCTTTTCAACGAAGAATAGTAAAAAGCTTTTCATAGCCGTTAGTCATAATAGCAGCTACCTGCTACAAGCCAATATCCTTTCTCTTCGCGAGATAGTGTTGGTTAGTCATTCTGAATTTATCGCGAATATTTACCACATGTGCTTTGCTACAGGCCTTAAAGACCCCAATGGAAATGAACAATTATTTGTTGGAACTACGCGTGTTTTTATGTCAAACAATGGTGGCACTTCTTTTAGTCAATTAACAACACCAGAATATCGATTGCCAAACAATACACATGATGATGTCAATGCAATTCAAATTACGCCAGAAAAGCATTTGTTTATTGCAACCGATGGCGGTATCGATAAGTCGGTGGATGGAGGTAAAACTTGGATGAGTTTAACTAATAATGCTAGAAATTTAAATGCGAGTTTAATTTTCGGATTTGACAAAGCCACTAACAATGTAATCATGGCAGGTACACAAGACAAAGGTATCATCGTATTTAAAAAACGCAAATGGAATACTTGCGATTTATATGGTGATGGCGGTCGCATAGCAGCCATGGGCGATAGTCTTTCGTTTGCTTGTGGTTACGCCAAAATGTGTTATGTGACCAAAAATGATGGCAAAAATTTAGCATATAACCATGCCGGTGGTGATATCAACTTTTTTGATTTTAGAATGAGCTTTATCAAAGATGAAAGAACGCTTTACATTGCCAACCAACATTTATACAAACAAACAGAAGGCAAGAATTTTGAAATTCTTAGCAGCACCATAACCACCGAACGACCAATTGGGGCCTTTTGGGTTAATCCAGAAAATACTGATCAAATTTGGATGTCTAAAATGGATGCAACTTGGGGCGGACCACTTGCAAAAAAACTATATTATACAAACGATGGGGGATTAACTTGGACAGATAAAACGGAGGCACTACCCATATTAAAATGGCGCAGTATTACAGATATTGATGTTAATCAAAATGGTGAAATCGCTATTACACTCAATGGTTTTGACAATTCAAAAGCCACAGAATTAAACAAAGTGTATCTCAGTAAAGATGGCGGTAATTCATTCGAAAATATAAGTGACGGTTTAAGCAACCATCCTGTCTATAGTATTGAAGCAGTTGGAAACGATTGGATTTGCGGCAATGCAAATGGCGTCTATCTAAAAGAACCGAATCAAAAATGGTTGCCATTGGGAAAGGGATTTCCTTCCGTATTGGTAAGCGAAATTAAATATTTTGAAAGAGAAAATATGTTATACGTTAGCACATTTGGCCGAGGTATGTGGCGTCTGTGGTTAAATTAAAATCTACGATAACTTAATATCCTTAAGTATTTCTTAACAATTAAAAAACCTAGAATCAATCTAATGTTTTTAATCTTAGCCTAAATTTGCACCCGTAAAAATAGTATGAATAAAATTATAGCTTGCTTCTGCCTAATTCTAGTTATATATAGTTGTAACAACAAATCACAGTACGCTTTATCAGAATATAAAGTGAATTATGATGGCTTATTGGATACCATTTTACCACATTTCTCAAAATTACACGATAGTATTCCTGAGAGCCAAAGATTTTTACCTAAAAACAAACACTTTATGTTGGTTCATAAAGTTGAGCGCCAATACCAATGGATGCATTATACTGAATCTAAAGATGGTTATGCATACTTTATGGTGAGCCGTTTAGAGCCAAGCATAAAAGGCGATAAATTTGCATCTATATGCGGTAGATTTAAAAGAAACAGCATGGGAGCACTTGATTCTTCAAGCTATGAAGAGCTTTTTTGGACTTGGAAAATGAAAATGCCCGAACTGAAAGAAAAATCCTTGGTATTATTTAGTACCATTGTTGAAACAGGTAATGTGAATGCCTATTTGCCAGAAGTTAAAGAAGATTGGGTGATGTTTCCTGATAAGAATGTGAGCTATGATAAGGCTACACAAACTTGGAAATCAAAAGTTGTTTACTAGCATTGCGCTATAGTAGCGATGACGCCATCTTTTCTAGTATTTTAGAACATCTATACTTTTAAGTATAGATGAATTCAGATTTCAAAAATTTGTTAGTACTTTTGCATCCAAAAATATAGTTACTGATTATGGGAAGAGTATTCGAAAAACGCAAGCACACGATGTTTGCCCGATTTGACAGAATGTCGAAAGCCTTTACGA
>CANFUB010000236.1 GCA_947450015.1 Bacteroidota bacterium
TCAAAATTTGCAGTCATAAAACGCACCGAGGTATTCTCTGGCATATCACCAGCAAAGGTCATGGTCTTGTTAACTTTATCGACAGATAAGATGGTTCTTACCAATGGCACATCGCTGTTCTCTACCTGCAAGGCCAAGGGGAAAAGCAAGGCTGAACCAGGCAAGTCATCAGCGTATTTGCCGAGATAGTCGACATACAAATCATAGGCATTTTTGTTATTTATTTCGTGTAAAATATTACCATCAGATTTTGTAATTATTTTGGCTGGACCAAATACATCCCATCCACCATCCGAGCCATGTCCAACTGTTAAAGCCGTTCCATAAAAGCCAATGGCAATAATATTACCATCTGATGGCACAACATTTAAACCTACTTTGGTGTTCATAAATTTATCTGCATCACCAGCCAAACCGCCCGTAATTTTAATTTTATTGCCAAAAACATCATTCAAACCAAGCACCAAGTCGCTCCCATTTACCAGCATACCATCCGATAAAATTAAAACATAACTTAGATCCTTGCTTTCGAATCGCTCCGCTAAGGCTTTACCTGCTTGGCGACTGGTTTCAAAATCTTTGATATTTACTTGGTTTGCTTTAACAGGTGTTTTTTCAAATTCAATTGCAGTAATGGCAACGGCATCTTCCACTCTGGTATCTAGGATTTCGCCTGCAGTTGAACACATTGCTGTAATCACATTGGGAAACTGTTGACTTAATTGGTTTTGCAGATTTTCATTGAGAAGTGCATCTGTTTGACCAAAGACTAAAACCAAATTTGGTTCTATCTTTTTTTCTTCAGACCGTTTATTTTTTAACGGCCATAATTCCGAATCGCGAAATTGATAAAGTTGTACCTTCATGTATAGTTTGTATAGTTTTTTATTTTTTTATTTCACCTGCATTGATCAAATTATAGATGGTCGACTTACCAATGTTTAATTTTTTGGCAACCTCCAATACATTTTGGTTGTATTTATTTAAGTAAAAGGTGATGATGTCTGTATTGTAATCTTTCAACGATTTTTCTTGAGAAGAAAAAATTTGCTCAACAGGAATTGGATTGTTTGGTAGGCTGATATCAACTTCATTAATCACATTACTATCTGCCATTACACAAGCTAAGTCGACGATGGCTTTTAGCTCTCTAACATTCCCCGGGTAATGGTGTTTCATTAACTTGTCTTTTGCTTCTTGCGAAAAAGTAAAAACAGGACATCTGTTTTCTGAAGCGTAAAGATCTGCAAAATGTTTTGCCAAAATCAGAATATCATTGCCCCTTTGTTTGAGAGGTGGTAATTCTATTGGCAAACCCATGAGGCGATAATACAAATCCTCTCTAAATCTAGTAGCACGTACTTCATCTGCAATGTTTTTGTGGGTGGCTGTAATGATTCTGACATCTAATTTAATGGTATCGTTGCCGCCTACCCTTGTTATTTCGCGCTCTTGCAATACCCTCAATAATTTAGATTGAAAACTAAGGTCTGCTTCGGCTATTTCATCTAAAAAAATAGTACCACCATTGGCTTCTTCGAATTTACCTTTCTTTTGAGAATTAGCACCAGTAAATGCGCCTTTTTCATATCCAAACAATTCGCTCTCTACTAGCTCTCGCGGGATGGCAGCCATGTTCACGGCTACAAAAGGTTTCTTGCTGCGCGCACTATTATAGTGAATGGCTTTTGCTACAACCTCCTTACCTGTACCAGTCTCACCAGTAATGGAAACATTGATATTGGATTTGATGGCTTTTTCTATTAATTGAAACGATTTCTTAAGACTTGCACTGTTGCCAATAATCGATTTTTCAAAATCAAACTTCGTTTCTAATTGTACTTTTAATTCTTCGACTGTTTGTTTGAGTACAACATTCTCAAGAATTCTGTTGACACTGTTCCATAATACATCTTTTGTATGTTCATCTTTAATAATGTACTCAGCGGCACCCTGCTTTATTATATTCAGGGCAACACTAATATCGTTTTGACCACTTATTACAATAACTGGAATGGTATTGTTAAATGATTTAATATGATCGAATAAGATATCACCATTCATTTCTGGCATATTATAATCGATGGTTATTAAATCGGGCTTACGGTAGATTTGATCGAGAAACACCATTGGACTTGTAAAAAGTTCAACTTCAAAATCGGCATTTAATGATAGGTGGTATTTCAATAATTCACCATACCATGGATCATCTTCTACTATAAATATTTTAAAGTTTCCCATATGTTTGTTTTAATAGTTCAATTCCAAAATAGAACCGATTTCTCTTGGCAAATATATACTATAACAAGCGATTGTTCGAATTGATTTCCAAATTCAGGAAAATGGAAAAAAATAATAACTAAAGCGACTTCGACTGAACCTTTGTCTCCTACCTATTGATTTAGCGCCTTCATGAAAAAATATTTCTATATTTTTTTAAAACAGATTACCTTTGAATCTTTAGAATAAAATAGTTTCTACCATTATTCTTAAATTCAACAGTGCAGCATTCCAATATATGGAATTATATTTCCTTAAATGGAATTTATTGCGTTTGGCACAACTTCTATTCAGCTGAATTTCAATCGATTAAAATTTGGCACAGTCATGGATATAGTCCCTTTGTATGTTAAACCGTAAGGCTGATTTGCACAGTCAGTCTTATACTTAAGTTTCTATTTTGCGGACTTAAGGGAATTTTGTATCAAGTAAGAAATGAATATTCATTCTCCTATAAATGAATGTTCATTAAAAATTTTTTACTAGGTATATTTATTAGTTAAGAAAATGCAACCCCTCGGGTTGCATTTTTCTTTTTATGGCATTTCTAAATGGCACATAATTGCATCAATGTTGGCTAACATTCTACTTTGCGCTTATCAGTATTTTTATTGAAAAAATGTTTTATTACGCACTTTAAATCAATCAATTATTCCATTTGCTTTGTTGCATATGCTTGTTTTTAAACATTTTTCAAACATTCCCTTTTTATAGCCTTGGCCAGTTGTTTTATGATTTATTCCAAATTGAATGAAAAATCGCACTAAAAAATGCGTTAATAGTTAACCTTATAACCATTGCAGCACTAAGCCTCAATTCGTTTAAACAACCCTTTTTCAATTTTAACTGATGGTATAAATACTCAAAAGCTTAAAAATGGCTAACAAAACCAATAAACCATGTGTTAAGCCTGCATTATTTAAAAATTAATAAAATTTTATTGCATTAAATTACAACACCTTATCAAATAATTTTGAAATAAAACAGACGATTACTTGCATTCTAATTTATGTGCTATAAGTTTGAGTTAAGGTTATTGATATCAGTGAGTTTTAATACTTATAGGTGTATTATCTCACTGACCAAGAGCTTAAAAAACATACAGCAAAATGAACACTAAAATTTTTAAACAAATTTTGGTCTTACTCTTTATTTGTCCGATTTTTATAGGAAAATCGCAGATTAAACTAGGGACCAACGTCACCACCATTAACAGTTCCAGCTTACTCGAGCTCGAGAGCACTACGAAAGGCTTGCTTTTCACCCGGATGAATTCCACGCAAATGAATGCCATTTCGGCCGTAAAAGGCTTAGTGGTTTTTAACACAGACAGCAATTGTTTGTTTAATCACAATGGCACCACATGGGTTAGTTTATGTCGCACTGGTATTACAAGTATCAATGGGGCCTGGACAACTTCAGGTAATTCTATCACCGGGGGCTCTTATCTTGGAACAAACAACAACCGCGATTTAGTTATTAAAACCAACAGTGCCGAGCGAATGCGCATTGATTCGACCACAGGCAATGTTGGTATTGGTACATCCAATCCGTTGAACACGCTAACTGTTTATGGTGGTTTGTCCGTTGGTAAATGTGATTCAATTAATGTTACGAGCGATAACCTTGCAGTAACAGTTGGCAATAATTCCACCATCTTTCTAAAGTCAGACAATGGCACACCTACAAGCAGAACCATTGTACTTAGCGATGGCTTAATCATGGGTCAGTTATTAATATTAATAAATATTGATAGAGATGCAAATGATGCAGTTGAAGTACGCGACAATACCAACACCAAACTCAATGGTAATTGGCAAGCTGACAAGGACGACACATTGATACTTATGTGGAATGGCTTAGATTGGGTAGAAATTTCAGACTCGGCTAATTAATTATGAAACAATTGCTTTTTTTAAGCTTCCTTTTATTAGGAGGCGGGGAATTGTTTGGCCAAAATTCTGCTAAATTATTCTCAACAGATTCGATGTACATTGGTAATAATTCCACCATTAGCGTATGGGGTAATTTCCTGAACACTGGTAATAGCGGCAGTGGTGGTTCACTTTTCATTGATGCAAAAGGTATAATTAAATTTTATGGCGACACGTTTCAAAACCTTGGCGCTAGCGCAATCGGAGGAAACGGCACCCTTGAAATGATTAATCCACGCCCAGCGCCTTATGCTAACTCGGCCGACCAAGTCTTTATTTCTGGCGGGTCGACCGTTTCGGTAGGCACTTTTGTAGTGAATACACCAAACATTGTACAATTAAAAACCTTCGATTTAAAAGTTCGCGATAGTTTAATCTTTCAATCGGGTTGCATACAATTAAA
>CANFUB010000237.1 GCA_947450015.1 Bacteroidota bacterium
ACAAACAGTGCTAATACAATAAATATTAGGACCTACATCGCTAGAAACCACAACGGTAACATAAGCAGTATCCTTACATCCACATTCATTCTCGGCTATCATCATCACTTGATAAGTGCCACTTGAATTATAGGCATGGGAAGTATTGCCATTTGAAGGTGCTGTTTGAAAATCGGTACCACCATCACCAAAATACCAGCTATAGGTTGCCAATGGTGAACCAGCGCCAGGTGATGAAGTATTGATAAATTGAATATTTTGTTGCTTACAAGCATTCACGATTAAACCTGTTAAACCAGGTAAGGTATAAAAAGAAGCACGCGGTTTACCAACGATGGTGATACAAACTGTTTTAATGCCTACACATCCAAAACTATTTGAATCTTTTACCGTCACAGACCCTGTGCCTATGCCAGTCCAAAACACCGTAACACTATTTTGATTGGAGGTATAAGTGGCTGCTCCGCCAATGGTCCAGGTATAAGTGCTACCCGCATTGTAAGGCGTGGTGTAAGTAATGTAGGTTGAATCGCAAGCGGTGAAACAATCGCCATCCCGCTTTTGACTGCCTTTGCCTCCACAACCAGTAACATATGAAGGTGTAATAACGGGTTTAGGTGTAGGATTGATGGTCACATTTTTCGACCCTGTGCAAACCACGTTGAACAATGAATCGCGAACGATTACTGTCACTGTGGCGCTTCCTACTGCACCCCATGCAACTGTAATGGTTGAACCCGAACCAATAACGGTACCGCCTCCCGTGGCATTCCACTGATAGGTATAATTACCCGTTGGAGAAACCGTATAAGTGGAAGTCGTGTTTTCACAAGCGTTAGAAGGTCCGGTAATAACACAGGCGGCATACGACCGTGTGAAACCGAGTAGACAGAACAGCGAAAAAACCGCAAGAATTCTGTTAAAATGTGTAGTTAATTTAATCATAGTATGTTGGAATTTATTACGAATATAGGTTTAAAGATGTCAATAAAAAAATAAGCCGAACATTCATGCATCTTATTGGTAATCAACCAAATTAATTTAATTCATTAATTATAAATTAAGGAATTAATCTTTAAATTTGCCATTCATGCAATTGCTTATTTCTTCACCTTGGTGGTTCATCGGTTTGTGTTTATTAGCAGGCGCATTGTATGCCTTTGTTTTATACCAATCCAAATGGAACAACTTATGGTATAAACTCTGTGCAATTTTTCGGTTCTTGCTTGTGAGCTTTTTGTGTTTTTTCTTACTCTCGCCTTTGTTGGTACAAAAAGTAAGTACGGTTCAAAAACCCATTGTCATTATGGCCATGGACAATTCACAATCTATTTTATCGAACAAAGATTCTGTTTTTTACCGCACTGATTTTTTAAAAACATGGCAGCGTGCTAAATCAATTTTAGGCTCCGATTACGATGTGCAATATTTGCGTTTTGGTAGCCAGGTGAATCCAACAGATAGTATTTATTTCAATGAAAAAAGAAGTAATATCGGTCAAGTGTTCGATTATATCAACAACACTTACGCTAAACAAAATATTGGAGCAGTAGTGCTTGCTACTGATGGCATTTACAATAAAGGGAATAACCCTTTATACAAAACTTTCGATAACCACTCGGCATTATATGCCATCGGCATGGGCGATACCACCATTAAAAAAGATATTATCGTTAAAGAGGTTAATGTAAATGCGATTGCTTATTTGGGCAATGAATTTCCTATTGATATTAATTTAGCAGCCTATGCCTGCACGAATAGTAGCTCGCAACTAAATGTTACAATCGATGGCAAACCATTGACATCAAAAACCATTGCATTCAACCAAGCCAATTTCTTTCAGCATTTAAGTTTATCTGCCACGGCCGACCAAGCAGGCACCAAGCATATTGTCATCACCATGTCGACCATCGATGGGGAGGTATCTAAAATCAATAACCGAAAAGATGTTTTCATTGAAGTAATTGATGGGAGAGAAAAAATATTATTAACGTACAACGGACCACATCCAGACATTAGTGCAATAAAAGAATCGATAAAAGCCAATACGAATTACGAAGTGGTTTCAGAACCAGTAGCGGAGGTTAAGCTCAGTGATATTTCTAAATACAGTGTGATTATCATGCACCAATTGCCTTCGCGTGCTAACAATGCTAGCTATATCATTAATACCGCAAGAACAGCTAAAATCCCAATCTGGTGCATCGTCGGCAACCAAAGTGCTGTCGATTTATTGCCAACCGTTTCTGGTGTAGCTAAAATTTATAATAACCAAGGGCGCATGAACGAAAGTCAAGCGCAATACAACACCAATTTTAACACTTTTGTATTGGAAACCAAAACCCAAGAAACTTTGGCTGAATTACCACCGCTCGATGTACCTTATGGCAGTTATGCCGCATCGGACAATGCCGAAGTTTTGGCCTATCAAAAAATAGGAGCCGTAGGCACTAAATTACCACTGTGGGCCATGGTGAATCAGAATGGCGAAAAAACCGCTTTGCTTTTTGGAGAAGGTTTTTGGAAATGGCGAATGGCCGATTATTACAACAACGAAAACCATTTAGCCACCAATGAATTGGTGAGCAAGACCATACAATATTTGGCAGTGAAGGATGATAAGAGGAAATTCAGAGTGTATCCTTCAAAGAATGTATATGAGGAAGATGAGTCGGTGCGATTTATTGCAGAGCTTTACAACAGCAGTTATGAATTAGTCAACCAAGTTGACGTTAAAATTGAATTGAGCAATCGCGACGGCAAAACTTTTCGCTATACTTTTAGTCCGTTTAACAAATCCTATCAATTGGATATAGGTGCTATGCCTGCTGGCATTTACCAATACAAAGCTACTGCCGATGGTTTGCCAGATAAAGTGAGTGGTCAGATTTTAATTACACCACTGCAAACAGAATTATTAAATACCACAGCCGACTTTGGCATACTGCGCCAAATGGCCAACAAAAACAATGGTGTATTTTACAAAGCCACAGATTTAGAAACAGCCTTGCAGAATATCAAAAAAAATACAGCTATCACATCAGTATCGTACACAGAAAAAAAGACTGATGAGCTCATCAATTTAAAATGGGTGTTCTTTTTATTGTTGTTATTGTTAACATCTGAATGGTTCATTCGCAAATATGAAGGAGGTTATTAATGCTTAATTTTTTGCGCAAACACGACTTGCTAAAATTGGTGCACCATCCTGTGTTGTGTAATTACTATGTGACCTACCGCTGCAATGCCAAATGTAGTTTCTGCGATATTTGGGAAAAACCATCGCCTTATGTTACCACTGAAAATGCTTTACAAAATCTCAAAGATTTAAAACGCTTGGGTGTTAATGTGATCGACTTTACGGGTGGCGAACCTTTGTTACACCGCGATTTGCCCGAGCTATTAAAAATGGCTAAGGATTTAGGCTTTATAACAACGGTAACAACCAATGCTTTGTTGTATCCTAAAATGGCTCATAAACTCAAAGGCTTAGTCGACATGTTGCACTTTTCCTTGGACTCGCCCGATGCCGAAACCCATAATAAAAGCAGAGGTGTTGCCTTGTTCGACAAGTTTTTGGAATCGATTGAAGTAGCAAAAACCCTTGGCGAAAAACCTGATATTATTTTCACTGTTTTCGAAAACAATATGCACGAAATTGAAACCGTATATAGTCAACTTAGTTTACCAAATAAAATGATGTTGATATTGAATCCAGTCTTCGAATACAATGGCGTAGGTGGAGAATTACAGAAAACACAATTAGATGAATTAGCCGATTGGGGCAAGAAGAAATTGGTATACATCAACAAAGGATTTATTGAATTGCGCAAGAAGGGCGGCAATCATATTGAAGGACCTGTATGCAATGCAGCAAGTACCACCATTGTTATATCTCCTGAGAATAAATTGATGTTACCTTGTTATCATTTGGGAATTGAAGAATTGCCAATAGATAATCAATTGTACGATTTGTGGAATAGCAAAAAGGTACAGACCTTAATTAAGCTAGAAGGCAAGCATGAAAAATGTGAAGGCTGCACGGTGAACTGTTATATGCAACCAAGTTTTGCAACAGAGCTAAGTTCGTATTGGATGGCGGCTCTCCCATCGACCTTAAAATACAATTTAGAAAAGGGCACTTGGAAAGAGATGTTGTAATTGAATTTACTTCCCTAACATTTCTCTAAAAGATTCCTTACCGGGTTTGCATTTTTTAAGATTCGTGATAAGCAATACAGCTCTATCAATTCTTTTTTGCGAGTCTTTTACAGATGAAACATGGTTTAAAATATAGCGTTGCTTACCTGCTGGCAAAAATTTAAAACGCTCGAATCCTTCATCGTCTTGAGCAAACAATTCTGTGAGTTCTTCGGGTACTTCTACCCCATATTCACTTTCGTCTTTTTCCAATTTTACTGTCACCGTATCACCCACCTCGACACCCAATTGTTTCATTCTTTTTTGATTGATACTGATATAAGCTGCGCCTTCGCCAAGCGAAACAAGTCCGCATTGAAAAGTGATTTGACTATTAACAGTGCACAATAAACGCATGGAAAATTTACCCCCTAATGCTTGTACTATAGCAGGTGAAATATATAAATAGCGCGTACC
>CANFUB010000238.1 GCA_947450015.1 Bacteroidota bacterium
AATGAGGAACTCATGGCGCATTTCGAAAAATCTTTGATGGATGGTCGCTCTCAATTAATCGAAAGCAACGAAGCCAAACTTGATGAGATCTGGACTTTAAGAATGGGCGATCAAATTTTAAATGCCAGTTCTAAGTTCGATAATATTCGTTTTACATTTTGTCAAATTGTACACCACCGCGCACAGTTAGGCGTGTACTTGCGTTTGTTAGATATTCCAATTCCTGGTAGCTATGGACCAAGTGCCGATGAGCCTAGTTTTTAATCTCTGATTTTTAATTTACTTTTGTTTATAGGATGTATCTAAAAATGGTGCATCCTATTTTATTTTGACATTAAATGAAAACAGGCATCTACAAACATTACAAAGGCAATCGCTACAAAGTAGTTGGCACAGCCAAACATTCCGAGACCTTGGAAGAATTAGTGGTATATCAGCAGCTCTATGGTGAAATGGGACTTTGGGTGCGCCCCTTAACCATGTTCAATGAAAGTGTTGAAATGGAAGGGAAACAAGTGCCCCGTTTTGAATGGCTTTCAAATTAATAATTGATGTTGTAATTCCTTAAGTTTGTAATATAAAATAATCGAAAAATGTTTAAATCAATTTTTTCTCTCAGCCTTATTCTATTGTTCTCGCAATGCACCAGTATTAAAAATGAGAATGCCAATGTTACAATGGACGAGTCAACCCTTGTAACGGATGGCGAGCTGGTATTAGAAGATGGCAACAAACTCTATGGTTTTTGGGTTGGTAAATTTGAAATGGATTTTCAAGATGAAGATTATCCAATTTACGAGGACGATGAGTTTGAGTACAATAAAAAAATTAATATATCCATCGATAAAATTGTCGGAGAACGCATTGAAGGTCACAGTGTGGTATCGGGTAACTACCGCGCTTTTTCTGGCAGTATTAAAAGCGACAGCGGTCGCTACTTTGTAGAAGCACGTGAGCCTGGCGACCATCCGAACGACGGCATTTTTAAGTTTCAAATGAATGACACCATGCTTTGGGGTACATGGACGGCCTTTGATAAAAAAGATTCTGTTCGCAGAAAATATGAATTAAAACGACGCATCTTTCAATACGATTCTACTGTTGCATTAGAAGAAGCGGAATATGTAGATTATAAAAAAACAAAACAAGAAATGATTGTTGAAGAGGATGATTCTTTTGAAATACCGTACTATGCCACCTCTACTCAGAAAATATATGAAATCAACGCTTCCAATACGTTTTTAAACGAACCAGATGTGGCGAATTTAAAAAAAGGCGACTTGTTAATCATTCGCAATGCCATTTATGCAAGACATGGTTATGCCTTTAAAAATAAAGCACTCAGAAGATTTTTTGATGCCCAAGATTGGTACATTCCAGTTAATTCTGATATCACCGATGAATTATCTGCAACAGAAAGACACAACATCGAATTGTTAATGGCCTTCGAAAAAAATGCCGAAGAATATTATGATCATTTCGGTCGTTTTTAATGCGTTTCATCAACTTAACTTTTAATTACAAACAACTAGGGAAGGGACTTTTCTTTCTCTTCATTGCCTACTTCACCTATTTGATGTGGCTCATCACCATTCAATACATTCCGATTAATTTGAAGGCGGCATTTTTACAGATCAAGCAAAATGAAATAAAACGACTGCATTATCAAATTGCATTTTTTACCCATGTATACACCAGTATTTTTGTTTTAATCCTTGGTCTGTTTCAATTTTCAGATTGTATTAGAATTAGGTTTGTAAAGTTTCACCGAACCGCTGGTAAAGTATACGTTGCTTTGGTATTAGGGTTGGCAGGGCCCTCTGGTCTCATCATGGGCTACTATGCCAATGGCGGTTGGTTCACCCAAATTTCCTTTTGCTTATTGGCCATTTTTTGGATATGGTTTACCTATTTGGCCTATAAGCATATTAGAAAGGGACAGGTTCAAAAACATAAAAATTTCATGTTGCGCAGTTATGCGCTCACATTGTCTGCCATTAGTTTGCGCTTGTTCAAATGGCTAATCGTCATTGTTTTTGAACTGCCACCAATGGACACTTATTACATTGTAGCTTGGGCAGGTTGGTTAGTTAATTTAGGCATTGCCGAAATTATTATATTTAGTCAACTTAGTTTACTAAATAATGCAAAAACAAAAGTGAATATTTAATTTTAATTCGCCTTTAATTTTTTTAATTCTGCCCAAACAAAATCAAAGAGTTCACCAACATATTCAGGGGTGAAGTTGAATTCAATGTTGCCCGCTTTATAAAGTTCAGGAATGGTTTTGGTATAACCCAAACGCAACATGTTTTGATAAGCATCTAAACCATCTTTTTTATTCATTAATACATTGCGCCAAATCGCAATAGCACCTAGTTGTGCAAAACCATATTCTATATAATAAAAAGGTACTTCGAATAAATGCAATTGTTTTTGCCAACTGTTGGCGTAATAATTTTCATAACCGCTCATGTCGGCAACACCAGTATCAAATCGCTTGGCTATATCAATCCATGCGGCAGTACGCTCTTCGTTGGTATGTGTAGGATTAGTGTACAGCCAATGCTGGTATGCATCGATGGTAGCAATCCAAGGCAGGGTAGAAATAACACCTTCTAATTGTTCAATTTTGGCACGTTTTAAATCTTCAGGATTTTTTAAATAGGCATCCCAACCTTCCATGCTAATTAATTCCATGGCCATACTCGCCACCTCAGCAACCTCCATAGGGGCGTTTTTAAAAGCATTTAATTTCAAGGGTTCGCTTAAAAAAGAGTGCATTGCATGACCAGCTTCATGCACCATGGTTTCTACATCGCGCAAACTGCCAGCAGCATTCATGAATATAAAGGGAATGCCACTTTCGGCCAATGGATAATTATAACCGCCAGGAGCTTTACCTAAACGACTTTCTAAATCAAGAAAACCTTTATTAGCCATTATTTTTAAATTTTCTGCAAATTGTGGTTCAACTGTATGCAAACATTGAATGCTTTTTTCCAATAAATCTTTGCCATCGGTAAAGGGTTTCAATGGCGCCTTGTTCTCAGGATCTACTGCCATGTCATAGGGTTTTAATACATCCAATTGCATGGTAGCTTTACGTGCCAAGTCAAGTTCTTTACAAAGTGGCACGACTTTCTGTGCAATGGCATCATGAAAATCATAACAGTCTTGCACACTGTAGTCGAAGCGCCCCATGGCTTGGTGCATATAATCCCTAAAGTTAGAGTAGCCAGTATTGGTAGCCACTAAATGGCGCTTCTCAATGAGTTGATTGAATAAATCATTTAATTCTTCTTTAACTATTGCACGTTTTTCATTAATGGTTTCATACGCCATTTTTCGTTTGTCTCTATCGGGCTCTTTTAAAAAATTAGATGCTTGTTGTAATGTTAATTCTTTTCCTTCTATTGTTACAGAAAGACCACCTGTAATACTGCCATATTTTTGAGCTAAGGTTTGCAACTCCGCTTGAATCGGAATATTCTCTTCGCGGTATAATTTAATGGCATTGTTAATCGATCTGAAATAAATGAGATAATCACTGCTTTCACCCAATTCAAAGCTGAATTCAGAGTTAGCAATTTTGTGGTTCAACTGATCGTCATAAGGCGCAATATTCGGTTGAATATTGGTCACAAAATCGATATAACTTTCTTCTAAAGCTTTGTTAGTTGTATCGCAGGTCATTTTAATATACTTCCACGCCAAGTCTTCGCTAACAACACTTTCTAATTCGCTTAATTCGGCAAGAAAAGCTTCAAAATTAGCTTTAGTGCTAATGTCTTTCGCTACTAAATTATCGTAATAAGGTTGTAATTCAGTCCAGGTTTGGATGGTAAAATCCTGCGGTAAAAAGAGTCTGTTTTTCATTTGAATATCGAGTATTCAAACTTACAAAAATATACCGACTTTTAAAGCAAGCGCACCTAGGAGATTATTTTATTCGAATTTTAATTCATCGGCAAATTCAATCGGAATTTTATGAACCGTGCCAAATGTTTTTATTCTGCAATAGCCATCGAATTTTACTGGAAATACTTTTTGTCTGTTCAAAGCGTTTTCAATTAAACCACCCAGACTTTGACTGTAACCCATTTTAACCAGGTCAATTTTGAAATGCAAAGGAATTTCAAAATTTGAATTAGATTGAATGCTGGTAAGCGCAGTTTGCGAAACATGACCTATTGAAGCATCGTTCGAAAAGACTTTTAATTCTGTATTGAGCAATGTAGCTTCAAGTGAATTTGGGTTATTGAAAACAGCAATGGCATTCACATCGGCTATATTGCCTTCAATCTTCACCACTTCAATGGTTTTGATGGCAACAAAAGTTGGTTCTTTAAAAGGATTGAAATAAAACCAAGCGGCAACGCCAGCTAAAATTAGTACCAACAGTATAATGATTTTCTTAATCATAACAGAAGTACAAATTTATTAATTATTGTTCGATTTCAACCTTCATTTTTTTTGAATCTTCTTTTATTTTTAAAAGTAAAATGGAGCTACCATTAATAACTAAAAATGGAAGGATACAGTTCCAAAATTGTTGCCCGTGATGAATTTTCATGAAATAAGTGATGAAATCTTGATCACCTTTA
>CANFUB010000239.1 GCA_947450015.1 Bacteroidota bacterium
GAAATGGAAAACAATTGCAATCGACTTATTTAATTCAAAAGAATAAGGAAAAGGCAAGCTATTACGATTTATTACCATTGACAATTTTGAATGATGGGAGTTCAAAAGATTTCCCAAAAGATTTATCCTATAGAGCAAAAGCCAAAGAATACAGAACACGTCTCATAAAAGAAGCCATGGACAGCAATGATTTCGCATTGTCTAGAAGAATGTGGAACGAGTCTAACACCATGTATGTTGATTTAAGAAAAACACTCGAGTTGCAATGGAAAGACATCGTTGTGGCCGACTTTAAAGTTAACTATTATGGCACACGTATCAATCCAGCGGGTAAAAAAGAAATGGGTGTGCCCGAGTATAAATGGAAAGGGAATGTGGATCAATGTTTACCAGGTAAAATGAGTGATACTTTGATTTTGCGCCTAGAAAATAGAATTAATTATTTCAGAAGAATGGCCGGGGTTAGCGAAGAAATTGTGTTAACCAACGACAATAACGAAAATTGTGAAATTGCCGCTTTAATGTGTGAAGCTAATAAAAGTATGAGTCACCAACCTACAGATGCATGGCGTTGTTTTATTCCTGCCGGTTTTGATGCGTTAAAATTATCTATCCTTTCGAGAGATGGCAATCCTGCTATTGCTGTTACTGCAGCCATGGGACAAAACCACCCAACTGTTGGTAATCGCAGATGGTTGCTTTATCCTTATTCACAGCTTATGGGAATTGGCACAGCCAACAATTATACATCCATCCTAACAATTGATAATTCAAATAAATTTGACACATTAAAATACAAATCTCAATACATTGCATGGCCACCAGCAGGCTATTGTCCAAAAATGATGGTTTATAAAAAATGGAGTTTCACCATCAATCAGAATTTAGTAGGGGCAACAGTGTTGATGAAAAACAAATTGGGTGAAAATGTGCCATTGAAAATCGAGGCTTTAGCACCAGGTTATGGTTTAAATACCTTGGTTTGGGAACCTGAAATTAACATGCAAACCACCGAGGACAATGATGAATTTACTGTTACAGTTACTTTAGCGAATTCAAAAACATTCAATTACAAAGTTAAAATCGCAGACATTAAACTTTAATATGTTTCAAAAGATTATACTGGCATTGGTGCGTGGTGGCAATGGTAAAATACTAATTTTCATTATTGCAATTGCACTTTGTTTTTTTATTTACAAAAAATTTAGCGCAAATGAACACAGTGTCGTTTCGCATGATGTATTGGTAGAAAAGATAGAAGCCATGGGTAAAGTAGAGCTTGCTAAATTTACTGTAAAAGATGTAATCGAAAAGAAAATTATTAAGGAGTGGTGGCCAGATTCAAAGGTTTTAATGATTGCAGTTGGTGAGGCCGCTGGTTGTATTGATTTAAGTAAAATTAAAGCAAGTGATGTTAAAAAATCGGGTGACAGCATACTCGTAACACTGCCTAAGCCAGAAATTTGTTATGTAAAAATCAACCACGAAAAATCAAAAGTATATGATATCAGTGGCGTATACTTTAAAGAGGATACAAAAGCCTTGGTTGAAGATGTCTATAAAATAGCCGAAAAAGAATTAACAAAAGAAGTTTTACAAATGGGTATTCTCGAAGAAACACGAAAAAATGCCTATAAAATGCTAAAACCTGTTTTTGAAAATATCAGTGGTAAAAGGGTCGGCATTCTCATAAGGCAAAGGGCCAATTAGAAGTGTTTGAAAGCCTATTCGCTTTTATTTGAAGACTTAATCCTTAATGGATGCATTAGTGTACACTTAGGGCAAAAGTATTGGGTAAGGGATGCACTTGTATTGCAGAATATTTCTATTTTTGCATTCTTTAAAAAAATAGTTTAAAACAAATTATGGGTATTTACAATGATATAGTTGCCAAACAAAAGTCGATTGCAGTGATTGGGCTTGGCTATGTGGGTTTGCCATTGGCTTTAGAGTTTTCTAAGAAATACAAAGTTGTTGGTTTCGATATCAATCCAAAAAGGGTAGACATGTTGAATAGACATGAAGATCCAAGTAAAGAAGTGGAAGCCCACGAATTTGAAAATGGGGATATTACTTTTTCATGTAATTTAGAAGATATTAGGACCTGTAGTTTTTATATTGTAGCTGTTCCTACACCTATTGATGATGCAAAAAGTCCAGATTTAAAACCGTTGATTGGCGCATCTAAAACAGTGGGTAAAGTTTTGAAAAAAGGCGATTATGTCATATTTGAATCAACTGTTTATCCAGGTTGTACCGAGGAAGATTGCATTCCAGTAATGGAGAAAGAAAGTGGATTAAAATTCAATGTAGATTTTAAAGTAGGTTATTCTCCAGAAAGAATTAATCCAGGTGATAAGGTCAACACACTTACGAAAATTTTAAAAATAGTTTCTGGAAGTGATGCTGAAAGTTTAGAAGAAATTGCGGCATTGTATGGTTCAATTATAACAAAAGGAATTCACAAAGCACCCTCTATCAAAGTAGCCGAAGCTGCTAAAATCATCGAGAATACCCAAAGAGATCTAAACATTTCGCTAATGAACGAATTGAGTTTGATCTTTGATAAAATGAATATCAATACCTACGATGTTATTGAAGCTGCCGGTACCAAATGGAATTTTCTAAAATTTAGTCCAGGTTTAGTAGGAGGACATTGTATTGGTGTCGATCCTTATTACTTAACTTATAAAGCAACTGAACTAGGATTACACCCGCGTGTAATTGCTGCAGGAAGATACACCAATGATATGATGGGCGCTCACATTGCAAAAGTGGCCATCAAGAAATTAATCAATAACGATAAAAAAATCAAAGATGCCCGCATCTTAATTTTAGGCGCTACCTTTAAAGAAGATGTGGCAGATATTCGCAATTCTAAAATAGTTGATATTGTTAAAGAATTAAAAAGCTTCAGTGTTAATGTTGAGGTAGTAGATCCTCGCGCAGATAGCGAGGAAGTGCACGAGGAATACGGATTTAGACTAGAAAAAGAAATAGGCAAAGGTTATGATGGTGTAATTGCTGCGGTTAGTCATATTGAATATAAAAATTTAACGGAAGACTATTTTAAATCTATCTGTAACGAAAAATCTTTTGTGCTTGATTTAAAAGGACAATACCGCCATCAATTTAAGGAGATGGAATATTGGAGTCTATAAAATAGGCCCTTCTAAACCATCGCATTGCAAACTTTTTTGCATTTGACTGACAACCTTTTTCAATTTGTTAGTCAAATACATAGCCAATGATATGCTTATGAAAAAAATAGCCTTACTCTCCTTAATAATCTGTTTTTCTTTTTTTCAAGGTTTCGCAAAAAGCGATACAACTAAGTGTAATTGGAAATCTTACATTTCAAATTTTTATACTTGGGATACCTGTCAAGGTAATATAGGTAAAAATAGTATCAATGCCTACATTGCAATTAAAGGAAAAACCTGTTTAAAATATGCTTGGACTATTAATAACGCGACCCTAAATACGGGTGCTTCGGTTATTAATAAAAGAATCACCTCAAATGGTACATATACTATTTGTGTTAAAATAACAGATACTTGTAACAAATGCGATACAACGCTCTGCTATACGCGCACGATTTCATGCTTCTCTAAATGCAATTGGAAAGCAAAATTGCCAAGCATCACAAGTTTTGATACATGCAAAGGCAATGGTGGCAGGAATAGCATGAATGCCTATTTGGCAATCAACAGTAGAACTTGCCTAAAATACCAATGGTCTGTTAACGGTAATATTCAAAACACTAAAAATTATTTCATTAATTATCCAATTACACAGAATGGCACTTATAACTTGTGTGTTAAAATAATTGATACTTGTAATAATTGTGATACGACAATTTGCACGACACGCTCATTCACATGTTTTAAACCTTGCAACTGGAAGGCAAAATCCATACAATTATATGCTTTTGATACTTGCCAAGGCAACAGCAGTTTAAATAGCATTAATGGATATGTTTCTATTAGCAACCGCGCTTGCTTAAAATACATTTGGAGCGTCAATGGCACATTATTGAGTTCTTCCAATTATTATTTACATTATCCAGTTACTAAAAATGGTACATATGATTTATGCGTTAAAGTAATAGATACGTGCAATAAGTGTGATACCACCATCTGTTCAACACGCACCATTAGCTGTTTCAGTGGCGGTTCAAGCAAATGTAATTTTAAAGCCAGAACACCTTATTTCTTTGCTTGGGATACATGTAAAGGCAATGGTGGTGCGAATTCTGTAAATGCGTACATTAATTTTCAAAGCTTTTATTGCTTTAAATACGAATGGTCTGTCAATGGTGTTAAGCAAAGTACACAAAATTTTGTTCTTAATTATCCCGTTAAAACCAATGGCACTTATATTATTTGCGTAAAAGTGATTGATTCTTGTGGAGGCTGTGATACTGTTTTTTGTGCAAGCAGAAGCGTTTCATGTTTCTCAACATGTAATTGGAAGTCAAAATTACCAAGTATTAATAGTTTTGATACATGCAAAGGCAATGGTGCCCGCAATAGCATGAATGCTTATTTAGCAATTAATAGCAGGGCGTGTTTAAAATACCAATGGAGCGTGAATGGCGTA
>CANFUB010000240.1 GCA_947450015.1 Bacteroidota bacterium
CCAGCGAAATGCCAATCGATGGCATCAGGAATATTCTTGGTGCCATAACCTGCTTGTTTGTATAACTCAACAAACTTCAATGCATTCTCTTCTGATTTAAAGTTAAAAATAATTGTATCACTCAAATCGCCCTCTGCATCGGTTAAAACGCGGTATTTAATTTTTTCTGAATTGATGTTATTTACTAAATATGTTTTGTTAGCCCTATTTGCATTTACAATGGTATCTAACTTTTCAAGTTGGGCCATGCCAACAGCACCTTGCATCTCGTTCATTCTGTAATTCATCCCTGCCATGGTTCTTGTATCTCTCCCCCTTGGAAACGCTGGATTGCTTTCATGTCCATGGTCGTGGTATTCTTTACAGAATTTAAAAATATTTTCATCATTGGTTACAATCATTCCACCTTCACCAGTTGTAATGGTTTTACCAAAATCTAAACTATAAATACCCACATGACCGATGGTACCTGCAAATTGACCTTTATAACTTGCTCCTAAGGCTTCACAGCTATCTTCTAATACTGCTATTTGGTGTTTGTTGGCAATGCTCATTATCTCATCCATTGCCGCTGTATTACCTAACATATGCACAGGCACAATTAATTTTGTTTTAGGCGTAATGGCCTTTTCAAGTTCAATTGGATCCATGTTATAGGTTTCATCAACATCAACGATAACAGGGATGGCGCCAATCGCAATAATGGTTTCTACAGTTGCAACAAAGGTGAACGCTTGTGTAATTACCTCATCGCCTGGTTTTACACCCATGGCAAGCATTGCCACCACTTGGGCTACGGTACCAGATGTTACCGCTTGTGCATATTTGGAACCGATTTTCTCAGCGAATTTTTTTTCAAATTCACGCACCCTATAACGGTTGTTTCTAAGGGCATCAAAACCATGAGGGAATAGAACACCATTGCTGGTATTAAAAATATCCATCAATTGATCCTGTTCTTCTTTTCCGATTAATTCATATCCTGGCATATACTTACATTTTTTTTAATAGTTCAATAACTTTTGCTTTCGAGAAAATATTTTTCCAATCTGGACCAAAAGCATTTGATAATGGGTTTTCATTTTTCAAAGTAGCTTCTGCCATTCTATCGAGTTGCTCATCAGTAATATCATCTGTGATAATTTTTGGCAATACTATCTCATACTTCTTTAAAATTTCTTTGAATGTTTTAACTTGAGGATAATATTCTTCCAGTTGGTTAAAGGCAATGCATATTGCGTAACCATGTCTTAAACCCAATTCAATACTTAAACCATAGGAAAGTGGGTGACAAATTCCAACGGCAGAGTTAGCCACTGCTAATCCGCCCATACCCGAAGCAACCAACAACTTTTCTAAATCCATCTCTCCCAGAAAAATTTCTTCTATCATTTTAGTTGATTTTTCCGCTAAGGCAATGGTCATAGAATCATTGATTCTTCCTAATAAAGACTCAGCATTATGGACATAACAATCCATTGCCGTGTATAGAAATTGCTCTTTTGGAACGGTTGTTAATAAATTCGCATCCAAAATGATTTGATCAAAGACACTTTGGTCAGAATTGATGCCTAACTTTTTAGTTGGACCAGTTAATACCGCAGTTCTTGTAAATTCTGCGCCAGTACCTGCGATGGTAGGAACGCCAATTTTATATATGGCAGGATTTTTTACCAAGTCCCATCCTTGATAATTTTCTGAAGGTCCTTCATTCGTTAATAAAACAGAAATAGCTTTGGCAATGTCCATTGCACTACCTCCACCTATACCGACTACTGCTACAGGTAAACGCCCTTTTGAGCGCGCTAAGTCAACCAATTTGTCAACATACGAAGTTTTTGGCTCTTCGTCAGTTTCTGCGTAAATAATTAAATCTTCTGCACTTAAATAAGATAAGTCCAAAATATTCTTATTCTCAAAATAATGGTCGATTACCATTACCACAAACGCATCCTTTGCACCTGCCTTTTTGTTATTCAATAAATCTTGAAGGTTGCTAATAGCGCCTCTTCCAAGAAAATAATACTGAACCATTTTTGAATTTCTCATATTTTTTGCTGTATACTTTTTTATTTATTTATTGTTTCAATCTCGCCTGAGTGGCTATTGATAGATTTGTACTTATATTTATTTAACCCATGGTTCTCAAAAAATGTTTGTTCATCCATTTCCAATTGAGATTTTAAAAAGGTGTTGAAATCAGGCTTCTTACCAATATTTATGGCATCTAAACTCGTATTTGCATATGGGAAAGTAGGGAAGCTGCCATTGGGAACATAAAACAAGGATTTATAACCAAAATTAAGTCGGTATAAACTTGAACCCGACAAGAGGGAAATAGCAGTATTACATTCCTCGAATGATAGGCAGGTGTGCAAATTAACATCATTTAACACGAAGGGTACATTTCCTAAAACAGATTTAAAATAATTAACGGTTAAGTCTATGTTTTTCTGACTGTCCTTTTCAACTGGATGCTGAAATATTTTTATTTGATATTGGGGATTGACCTCAATAAATTTTTTCAAATCCAATAACAATAATTCTTCTTGATAAGCACAATCAATGTTTAAATGAAAGTAGTACCGAGATTGTTGTTTCCTTAACCATGAACCAGAAGAGTAGTAACCCACAAATTCCTTTTTTGCTGGATAAAATGTATCCCCATACTTGCCTTCATATTTACTGGTTTGTTCAGGCAAACCATGGATAATCGATTTCACCTTTATATCTTTAATGATTTTTATTTCTTCAATTTGATAGGGATTGCAAATGATTAATTCATCCGAGAATAAAATGGGATTATCAAAAGCCAATGGATCCTCACTAGGATTTTTTATGATCTTACACCCAAAGCCCGCGTATATCAGGTAATTGATATTGCTATCTTGGCTGTAAATATTGGAAAATACAACCGTTTTTAAACCTGAACGTTTTACAAACAAAAGACCCAATGCCGACTCAATGGCAAAGTAGATAGACAGGGCATAAAACACTCTGTTTTTTGAAAAGAAACAGATTGGCACGATATATAAGCCGTGAAGGCAAATAAAAGTGAGTATTAGAAAACGTTCAAAAGCACTTAACGGATAGCCCATTAACTCCTCCTTTGCAAGGTATAACTTAACTTTTCTTTTGGTAACCCGCTCTATAAAATCGATGCGATGTTGGTTGCTCTCTGTAGGTTCTTCATCAATCAACACAAGTTCACCTTCAGCCTTGTTCATAAGATTGAATTTAGGTCCAAACAATTTAAGTAAGGATCTTTTAATGACTTTAAAACCAACTAGTCTTAATTCTTTATCACTTTCATGCAATCGATAAGCACCACTAATCCTACCCTTTAAACATTCGCCCGCTAAGAAATAATCACCATTCTTTGCTATAAAAAATGCTTTTATATATTGTCTATAAACTGAAAATAAAATTCTAAGAAGCATTTATTTTATAATCTTATATACTTTAATTGATCCAAAGGTGGTGTCTAAAACTACTGTCTTTCCAATAATTTTATTCATTAACTGGTTGTTTTTAATAATTGTTTTAGTGTTATCAGTGTTTGAATTAATAACTGTATCGGCAAAATTTAATTTGTTAATGATGATATAATCTGCGTTGTGATCCGTAATAATTTGTGGTGAAATATAGTTTGACCAAACAAATTTTTGTTCTGGAGAATTTAACATTGGCATTTCGCTTGCAAATGGGTGATACCTTTTTACCTCTACCATGTTTTTAAATGGATATGGTACACTCATGTCTTGAATTGAAATAAATGCTTTGTTTTTTATTTGCAGATAATTATAGGCCTTCTTACCATTTTCGTTCAGCGTATTTGTTTTCGCTTCTAAAGAAACGATGTTCATTTCTTGCGAAAATGAGCAATAAATTGAACCGGCAAGCAATAAGAGAAATGCAGAATTATAGATGGTTTTAAAATTTTTATTTTTACTCTCAGACTGAATGAAAATTAGTATGCCTAACATTAAAAAAATATAGCCGGTCCATAGATACTGTGGCCATAGTCTTTTCGTGAAAAAAACAATTGGCAAGGTTAAACCTAAACCACATAACACCATTAGAAAATCACTTGAAATTATTCTATTCTTAAGCAGTTTGTTGAGTCCTACATATAAAATAATTACTATAAAAATAACCAAGATGACGCCAAAAATAATGCCCCCATTATAAGCACCAAACCAGCCTCTGCTAAGCCAATCAACAATTCCTACACTAACATCATCATCAGTATGGGCCGTATTAGCAAATGTAGATTCATAATAACTTCTAAAAAATATTGGCTTGATTGGCGCTAGAATTAAACATGGAACTGCTATTAAAAGACCAACTACAAAAAAGAAGAGACTAGAAAATAACTTTTTAGTTAGGTTTTTAAAGTCTGCTTGAAAAAAGAAAGGAAGCACGAAAAGAATAGGTAGTAAGCTTATGACATTAAATTTAATACCATAGGCAATCCCTAATAAAATAAAATGTCTTCCAAATTGAAAATTCGACTTTTTGAAATAATAGAAGAACAATGACAAGATTAATAGCTGAATTGGTTCAGGCTTTGGCACCATGAAAAAATAGGAAC
>CANFUB010000241.1 GCA_947450015.1 Bacteroidota bacterium
TGATAACCGATGAGAACAAGTTCCTTTGTTTTTGGAGAATAATCTGCACCGGTTATTAAACCTACTACATTGAAACTAGTGTATGGACTTAAAACATAAGTGCCAGGTTGCTTACTCATTTTATACACCCTTGTTTTTGAATCACCTCTATCTTTTGTAAATAAATACAATGAATCTTTTATAGAAACCAATGCTTCGCAATCAAAATTGTGCGTGCTTGTAGATAAAAAACTAGTTTGATCAGAATAGGAAAATGAAATGGCCTGGGCATTAACATGCACAGTTGAAGCCGAAGTAATGTCGGATTTTGCAATTTTTAGAACTTTTAAATTAGTGCGAATACCATCATTGTTGCCATGGTCGCCAATATAAATATAGTTGCTATCAGCGGTTATATCTTCCCAATCAGTGTTAGGATAATTGTCAATGATTACTGTTTGAAGTGTATGGCCATCTGTTGTATCGATGCTATAAATTTCTGCAGGATTACCACTATCGTTATGGGTCCATAAAATACCATTCGTTAAAACAAGACCAGAAGATTCTTTTATTGCTGTTCCTAAAACGCCTTTTAAAATTGGGGTTTTGCGTGTGATTGGATAAACACAAGTACCGTCATTTTGTTTTGCATTTGAATTGTAATTTGTAGCTTCAGGATCGGTACATCCTTTTTGGGCATTGGTTAAATTAAATACAAAAGAGAGCGTTATTAAACACACGGTTTTATTAAGATTCATAAATTATTTTATAGGTTGCAAAATTCGCTTATTTGATAGGTTCAAATTTTAATATTAAGCTATGCTTGTGTTAATTCAATTTCTAAAAAATGTGATAAAAAACAATAAACAAAAATTTTAATAGTATTAATGTATTGTTAAAATTAATAAATTATATATTTATAGTGCACCATGTTACACTAAATTAATAGTATAATTTCAATTTATTAATGTTGCTTAACCTTTGGGTTAATTACAAAGGTGGTGATTTGCACCAATATTAATAAGTACAATTACAATGAAAAAAATTACATTTTCAATTGCCATCTTCCTTCTGTTTTTCATAGGAATTTCAGAATCAGTTTTGGCACAAAAGAAATTGATTCACTACTGGCATTTTAACAATTTTAAAACAGTAGGCGTCAATGGCAATCCAGCTTTAATACCGGCTTGCAAAGCCGATTATTCTTCAATCGACACGAATAAAGCCTTTATTACTTATAGAGTAGTGAAAGGTACAAGTCTTAACTACAAATCATATTGGGATTTTGTTAATCCTGGTGATACAGTTAATGCAAAGAAAGGTTTCACAGGAGGCAATGGTTTGAGACCAAGAAATCCTTGGGACAGTATGCAATTGATGTTGAATTTGCCAACCACAAAATACAAAAATATCACCATTAAATATGCAACGCAAAGATCTGGTTCAGGTCCTTCATTGCAAAATTTTGATTATACATTAGATAGTGGTTCAAGTTTTATCACCACAGGTTTATCGATTACTTCTTTCACCGTTACTTCTACTGCTAATCCTTGTAATTTAGTAACAATCAATATATCAAATACAAATGCTGAGAATAATAAGAATTTTATTTTTAGAATAAGAATGGCACAAGGCACTGGTGGAACTGCAGGTAACAATAGATTTGATAATTTTACTTTAGAAGGTGATACATTTATTGCAGTAAATTCATTGCCTTTGTATTCAATAGCTAAAGTTGCCCATGTAAATAGTTCAACAGGAGTTGCGGATTCAAGTGGTGTTAGATGCAAATTGACAGGTGTAGTATATGGTGTGAATCAAACCGATACCGGTGTTAGATTCTTAATGAGAGATAAATCAACTGGTATCACTGTTTTTTCGAAACAAATAAAATACTATACTGTGGCCGAGGGCGATAGTTTAATGGTTCAAGGTATAGTAAATTCAACCAGAGGATTAGCACAATTTATTAATCTTGATACCATCATAAAAATTGCTGGGAGTAAATCGTTAAAAAATCCAAGCATCGCAACAGCATTAAATGAACAGAATGAAAGCGATCTTGTAAAGATTAGTAACATTATGTTCTATACGGCACCAGCAGGCGGTAAATGGCCTACAACAGCAACGAATATTTTATGCCATACCAAAGATCAAACAGATACAATTGTTATCAGCATTTTGCCAAAATTCAGCATTGCTGGTAGTAATCTGCCTAGTTCTAAACAATTTTCAGTAATCGGTTTATCATCTCAATTAAGCAAAAGCATTTCTGCTCCTTATACTAACACTGGTTATTTCCTAATGCCACGCACAAGTGCTGACGTTATTGATGGTTTGGCCTCACCAGATAGTTTAACATCAATTAAAGTAACATCAAAAAGTATTTCTTCTTTAAGTTTAAGTTGGACAAAACCAGTATCATATGATAATGCAAGTATGAATACACTTGTGTTTGTTAAAAAAGTAAATCCAATTACCATTGGTGTTCACAATAAAACAACCAATTATTACACTGCCAACACCGACTTTAAATCAAATGGTACTTCTTTTCAAACAGATGCATTGGCCAAGTGCGTTTTAAATTCTGATAGTTCAAAAGTGACTGTTACTGGTTTATCTGAAAATACTAAATACCAAGTATTAATTTTTAGTGTAAGAAATTTAGATTCTTCTTACTCCGATCCTTCGGTTGCTTCGTTTATTACGGATAATAATTTTCCAAATGCAGTTACAGGTTTAACGGTTTCGGGCAATACACCAACATCCATAAAAATTGCTTGGGTTAAACCTGCAAAATATGACAATGCAGTGCATTCAACACTTGTTTTTGTAAAAGCATCATCGGCAGTTACTTCAGGTGTTCCAAACAAATCAGTAAATGCCTATGTTGCAAATACGGCATTCCCTTCTGGCACACCATATCAAAACGATGCATCTGCTTTTTGTGTACACAATGGTGACTCTAGTTCAGTTGTCGTCAGTAATTTATCTAACACTTTAAAATACCATGTTTTGGTTTGGGTTGTGCGCAATGCCGATACCATTTATGCAGGTCAGTCTACCATTGCAAATGGCAATGCTGTTCCACCACCACCGACTACAAAATTGATTCACTTTTGGCATTTCAATAACTTCCCAACCTTTGCACCACCTTCAGGTGGGTCGGCCAATAACTTTAGAAAAGTAGGTATACATGCAGATTATTCAAGTATAGATACTAGCAAAGCAAAATTGTATTACAGCACCATGGATAAAGTTTCTAATATGTATTCTAGCTATTGGGATGCTGTAACTGGTGATACTGTCAACCAAAGAATGAATGTCATTGGAGGTACAGGTTTTCGCGCTAGAAACCCAAGTGATAGTATGCAAATGTTATTATACATTCCTACCACACATTACAAAAACATTAAAGTAAGTTATGCTTGCCAAAAATCAAGTTTTGCTTCTGGTCAATTTCAACAGAACTACGATTACAGTTTAGATGCCGGTAATACTTGGAAAAATTCTGGGCTGAATAAAAAATTGGATTCTTCATTTGGTTTAACGCCTGGCAATGGTTCTTCATTGTACACTAAAATAAGTCTGTCTTTCCCTAACGATACATTGGCAGGTAACAATCCGAATTTGATTTTAAGAATTAAGTTTTCTGCTTCACCATTAGGTATTGGTAATCCCAATGGCCTAAGTGGTAACAACCGTTTTGATAATTTTGTTGTTGAAGGTGATACGACTACAGCTAAACCACAAGCAGTGGTGCTTCCAACCTTGATTAGTGAAATAAATACAAATGTTTTAACTTGTTCTATTTATCCAAATCCTTCGAATGGAGATATCACAATTTTTGCAAATGGTGAAGGCGTAAAACAAGTAATTATTTTTGATGTAACTGGAAAGAAAATTATGGATGCTCAATTTATAAATGAATCAGATAATATACATCTGAACAATCTTAAAGCAGGCATCTATTTCGTTCAAATTTCAAATGCTAACCAAACGCTAACCCGCAAATTAATCATTAACTAAACTTATTTAAGCCTGTTGTCTGTAAGAATTTAGTGAGTGCCAGACAGCAGGCTTTTTTATTAAATAAATATTTCAATAATGTTAAATTTAAATTCAATTTCAACGAAAGGCACTTTGCTATTTTTTAGTGGAATACTTTTTTTGTTTTTATTTCAAGATTGTAAGCGTGAAGCAACGGTAGCTCCGCAAATTGACAGCCATGATACTTTGGTAAAAAAAGATACAACACATGTGATCAAAATTGATTCAGTGTGTTTCAGTACTCAGATTTATCCTATGATAATGTCAAACTGCGGCATGAGTGGTTGTCATGATGCAACGACAAAAGCCAAAGGATTAGATGTAACTACTTATGCGAAAATTTCATACTATGCGAATCAAATCTATAGCTCAGTGAATGCAAATCGCATGCCCAAAGGTCTACCATATTTTACCACGGCACAAAAAGCACTGTTTCAAAAATGGATGAATGAAGGAAAGCAGAATACCATTTGTATTAACAATTGTGATACGCTTGGTGTAACTTATACGAAAAGCATTGCCCCTGTTCTTCAAAATTATTGTTTAGGTTGTCATAACACTAA
>CANFUB010000242.1 GCA_947450015.1 Bacteroidota bacterium
CACATTACCATTTGGCATGGGTTTAATGTCGTGGTGCTGACACAAAGAATCGTTAAATATTTTATAGCGCCATACCACATTGCCATTCCAATCGTATTCTTGAATTAAACCACCGCGACCACCAGCAGCACCGAACACAGTATCTGTGTATGTTTCGGCTCTTAATAAATTGCCATTGGGTTTCAAGTACAAGGCTAAGCCAGGTGAATAGGCATGGGCCCATTGGTGTACTTTTTTACCACACTTGTCAATAAGGTAAGTGGTGTCAACTTTAATGGGACTGAAGAGCGTGTAACCATTTTCTTGCGCGCCATTTAAGTGCTTGATTAAGCCTTGCGTCTTGACTTGTGAAAATGCGTTGAAGGAGAGAAGAAGAAAAAACAGACATAGAACATTGGTTCCAATAGGGGAGAATTTTTCTAAGAAATGTTGCATTTTATAGGTAACTAATTAATGCAAAAATACTTGAATATTCACATTCTCGATTTTTGTCATTTTAAAATGACCCTATTTTTACAATGCAAATGAATGACAAATATCAACTATGCTGAAAGTGTAAATTTTACCAAGTTGCTAAACTTGTTTAAATTCAGCGAAGTACAAGTAATCACAAGGGGTTTCGGTGCTGTGGATATACTGTTGATGAATTAATTTTAGTCCCAATTTTTTGGCGAAAAAATCAGTGTTTTTTTCATTCTCAATTTCAAAAACAGAACACGTGATGTAATAAAAAGTACCACCAGTTTTTAAATTTTTAATGGCGTTTTGAACAATGTTTCTTTGCAGTTCTGAATAGAAACTTATTTTTTCGGCATCTGTTTGTTTAATCATCTCGGGTGTTCTTCCCCAAGTGCCACTGCCCGAACAAGGTACATCGGCAACAATTACATCGTATTTTTTATTGAGTTGAAACGGCTCTTTTAAGTCGCACAACTCGATATGCGGCATTGGCATCTGAGCGGTTTGAAAACGTTTTTTTAAGTTTTCTAAAATACTAAAACGTGCATCCGAACAAGTAAGTTTAAAAGTAGTTTTAAATTTATTGGTGATGAATAAAGCTTTTCCGCCTGCACCACTGCAACAATCCCATACCTCACTGCCAGGTTCGATTTTTATTAAATCAGCCGCCATTTGAGAGGCTTGGTCCATAATGCTGGCCCAACCATTTTCGATAATCCCATTGCAATTTGCATTCGCATTCACACGGATACAACTAGGGTTGATATAGTTGTAAGGAATGCCATTGCTTTCAAGTGCAGTATTGATGTCGTTTTGAGCGTTGTTGAGCACCACCAAATAAACTGGTTTTTGCTCCAATAAATCCATCAAAAATTTATTTAAATCAATGCTTTTTGAAATCTTTTGATGGGCAGGAAAAATGGTCTTTAAATCAAGCTGACTGGCAATGGCTTCTGCCGATTGCAATCCCAATTGAATATTGTTTTCGATGGTGCCGTTATCGCTTGCATGCCCTAATCTAAAATAAGCATAGCATGCCTGACGGTATGTTTTGCGGTCGCGACTGCCCCAATTCTTATGTTGTTTGCATTGCTCGTTAAAGTAACTCGTAAAAGGTACCTTGCCAGAATAATTGCGAATTAATTCTGCGGCAATGGCTAATTGAAAGGGTTTGATTATTGTCTCCAATAAGCTTTGTAAAGATTGTAATTGTCGAAGTAAAAAAGATTGGTGCCTGCATTTTCAATTAAGTTGCCGCGTTGTATAAAGCGGTAATTGGTGTGCACCATTCTGAAATTTTTATCAATAATATATTTGTAAAATTGATTATCAAAGGTCATTAAAGCGCTGCCAAAAAACATGAATTGATCGTATCCAACAAAAGTGTAACGCTGAGGGTCGCCACCGTATTTGGTCCTAAATTGTCTGCGAATTTTTTTGTAAGAAGTGTCATTTGAAGGTACACAATAGGAGTCGTAAAAATACACGCCATTGAACACATTGTAATTCGTGCGGTCAACATCTAGCCAATCGGCCGAACCTGCTACAACCCATTTGTTTTTACTAGCATTATCGAGTGCTGCACCAGCAGAAGAGCCGTTTTTAGAAGTGTAATAAATAAGCAAAGAATCTTTGCCATTCCATTCAGTGGTAGGTGTCTTTATTTTTCCGTCAATAATGCCACATTTTTTACCGGCTACCGATTCGTAACCGCGTTTAAAATTTCTAGCTGCAAATGGTTTCAAATTTTTATCGCTGTTCTCTACCACCAAGGTTTGAAAATTTTTGAAGGCCAAGGCTGCGTGTTGACCAATGTAATAATATTCCAAACTATCGGGTGGCACACAATTGATTAATGGAAAACTGCCACCTGTTCTGTTGGGAAAATAACGCAGTGGACTAACCATAGGAATGTTGTAGATAGAGCAGAATTTTTCAGCTTCTATCAATTCATTGTCGTAAACAGGGCCTATCAATAAATCGATTTTTTGCATTTCAGGATTCGATAAAATACGAATCACTTCCATACTGTCCATGCGGGTATCGTATACTGTTAACGACATGTTCATGCCCATTTTTTTAAGATCTTCAATGGCCATTTCAACACCTTCATAATAGTCGGCCATTTTATCGCGCACCTTGTATTTTTCTGGCATGTCAATACAGAATGGTAACATTAAAACCACCTTGAACTCTTTTAGAAAAACGGGACTATTATTAGCCTTGCGTTCAAAGCCATTTTGCGCCTTCAGTGTCAATTGAATGCTAGAAAGTAATAACAGTATAAAATAAATTTTGCGCATTATTCCCATTCTATTGTGGCAGGTGGTTTCGAACTTATGTCGTATACCACACGGTTAATGCCTTTTACTTGATTAATAATTTTATTGCTAATTTCTGCCAATATCTCGTGTGGAATATGAACCCAATCTGCAGTCATGCCATCGACTGAAGTAACAGCACGTAGACAAATTACATTTTCATAAGTTCTCTCATCACCCATCACACCAACACTTCTTACTGGTAAAAAGATAGCACCTGCTTGCCAAATTTTATCGTACCAACCACGCTCTCTTAAGGTGTTTAAAAATAAGGCATCGGCTTGTTGTAATATTTTTACTTTGGTAGCATCTACGGCATCGATAATACGAATCGCAAGGCCTGGTCCTGGGAAAGGATGGCGACCTAAAATATTAGCAGGTATGCCCAAGGCTGCACCCACTTTTCTTACTTCGTCTTTAAACAAACTGCGCAATGGCTCTACAATTTTTAAATCCATTTTTTCTGGAAGTCCACCCACATTGTGGTGCGATTTAATGGTAGCTGATGGTCCTTTGACAGATACCGATTCTATCACATCTGGATATATCGTACCTTGTGCCAACCAACGCGCGCCATCAATCTTTTTCGACTCCTGTTCAAATACCTCTACAAATACTCTGCCAATGGCTTTTCTTTTTAATTCAGGATCTTGAATATCGGCTAATGCGGTATAAAATTGATCTGTAGCATCAACTCCAATCACATTCAAATCCATTTCTTTGTAAGCTTCTAAAACTTGTTCGAATTCGTTTAAACGCAACAAGCCATTATCGATAAAAATGCAATACAAATTTTTGCCAATCGCTTTGTGCAATAAACCTGCAGCAACACTGCTGTCAACCCCACCGGATAAACCAAGAATTACTTTGTCATCACCAATTTTTTGAATCAATTCATCAACTGTACTGTGGATGAAATTATCGGGGTTCCAATCTTGGGTGCAACCGCTAATACCCACTACAAAGTTTTTCAACAAGTGCGCACCGTCGGTGCTATGTGTAACTTCAGGATGGAATTGTATGCAAAAGGTGTTTGAGTCGGTGAGTTGAAATGCCGCGTATGGAATTGAATCTGTAGAAGCAATTAATTCGGCATTGGTAGGCAGGGCGGTTATGGTATCACCATGACTCATCCATACCTGCGTTGGAAACTGCATGCCTTCGAATAAGCGACTGTCTTTTGATTTGTTGAGCATGGCTCTTCCGTATTCGCGGTGATTGCTTGCAGCTACATTGCCACCACCTTTTTGCGCATAATATTGTGCACCATAACAAACAGCCAATATTGGTAAGTTTTTATCAAATTGTGTTAAATCAATTTGAGGCGCTTCGCTATCGCGCACCGAAGCTGGGCTGCCAGAAAGAATAACACCTTTGATGTTTTCGGTAATGGTAGGGATGTGGTTGTAAGGATGGATTTCGCAATACACATTCAGTTCGCGCACTCTGCGTGCAATGAGCTGGGTGTATTGTGAACCAAAATCAAGGATTAAAATTTGTTCCTGCATGCTTAAAATTAAGTTTGCAAAAATAATGTTTTAAACCCAAAGAACACATTTGATTTTTACAGTTATTAGTTAATTGTTAATAGTTATTTAGGAAAACAACTTGCTCGCCCCAATAACCCAATAACGAATAATAAAGAGTTAATAGTTAATAGTTATTAAGGGAAATACCGCTCACCACCCCAATAACTCAATAACGAATAATAAAGAGTTAATAGTTAATAGTTATTAAGGGAAATACCGCTCACCACCCCAATAATTCAATAACGAATAATAAAGAGTTAATA